>CBDDRM010000104.1:0-13774 GCA_965233135.1 uncultured bacterium
GGCGGCGGCGCATTCATGGGTATCGTCTACGCCGCCGTATCCGAATATGTCGCCCCGGGCATTCGCGGGCGCGCGATGAGCTGGGTGATCACCGGGCAATCGCTGTCGCTTGTGCTGGGCGTGCCGCTGGTCACGCTGCTCGGAGCTGTCGGCGGCTGGCGCGGCGCCATCGCTGCCCACGGCCTGTTCGTGTTGATTTCCGCCATTGCCGTGCGCATGGCAACGCCGCCCGATCCGCCAAGGCGCGCGCATTCCGGGCATCGACGAATCCCT
This sequence comes from uncultured bacterium, assembly GCA_965233135.1. Taxonomy (GTDB): domain Bacteria; phylum Pseudomonadota; class Gammaproteobacteria; order Burkholderiales; family JACQAP01; genus JACQAP01. The sequence continues at coordinate 274 of CBDDRM010000104.1, forward strand.
TATACCGCGCTATTCCGGCCAAAGTTGATGGCGCTGCTCGTCGCCGGCACGACCGAGCGCCTTTGCTTTGCCGTCATCGCGATATTTCTGCCGGCCTACTTGCAGTTCGCCTATGACGCGAGCCTGGGAAGCCTTGCGCTGGTCCTTGCGCTCGTCGCGGCAGGCAACCTGATCGGCACGCTGGTCGGCGGGCGCATCGCTGATCGAACCCGATCACGGGCGCGCGTATTCGCTATCGCATCCGCGTTGACGGCCGTGGTCGCCGTGCCTCTGCTGGCGTGGCACCCGGGTATTGCGGTATCGGTCACGCTCGGGTTCGTATTTTCTTTCGTCAACGCCGCAGGCCGGCCGTCGCTGATGGCCACCCTCGCCGAAGTGCCCAGCGAACTGCGCAGCGCCCTGTTCGGATTGAACATCACGATGGCCAGCATGGGCTGGCTGCTGGCCGGATCGGTCGGTGGCTGGCTGATCGCGGTAGGCGGTTTCACGGGCCTGGGCGTGTTTTGCGCGGTCGTCGCCGTTCTCGGCTGCTGGCTCGCACTGTACAGCGCTGCAAAGCCTGGCAGTGCCGGGATCTAGCCGCTTCTGCGGTTACGCTGCCGCGCCTTGCGCCGCACGCGGCAGCGTTCGTTTACCGTCCGTCGCATCAGGAGGCTGGCAGGCTGACGCGGCCCTGCGATACAGAGAGGACCCGGGCCGTTTCCCCTGCCATCCAGGGCTGCTCGATGTCCCAGTACTCCGGCGAACGCTTGCCCGATTTGATTGCTTCCACGGCGAGCACCATCAGGGTCGCGACGATTTTCTCCTGGCGCAGCAACTTGTATTCAATCGCCGCCCAGTCGATCACTTCGTCGATCGGCTGCCCGTCGACATCGCGCGCATAGGGCTCATGCCAGCCCCGCTGCCCCGGCCGGAAGGTGGTGGTGATACCGGTTTGCTTCGCGGCCACGCGGAAAGGCTGTTCGCCCCCATGACGGTATACCACGGCAAGCAGGATCTGGCCGCGCGTGAACGCGTATTTGTAGTTGCCCGCGAGAACGTAGTTCTTTGCCGTCTGCTCGGGCATGCCCTGGGAGACGAGCAGCCGTTGCAGCGCGCTGTTGGCTTCGAAGATCGCCTGCGAGCGGTAACGCCCGTACAGGCCCGGCTGGCCTTCGATCTTTCCGGTCTGCGGGTCCACGCGCTTGTCGTCGATGGAGACGCCGAAAGTGGACTTGTAGGAATCATTTAGCGGTACCGCATTGGCCTCGAGCAGCCCCTTGTTCAGATCGTTGAGTCCGGTGCCGAGCGTGTACGGAAGAAAAGCCAGTCCCTGCGCGATGCCCGCAACGATCATGAATGGGGACAAGAACAGGTTCTTGAGCCCCTGGCCAAAGGTATTGGCTGCGACCTGCCCGTCGTGCTCGCCTGGCGTTGCGCAGCCGCCGAGGAACATCATCGCTACAAGCAGCTTGCCCGTGCCATGCATAAAGGTGATCTTCATATATGCCTCCAGAATGGTTGTGAATCGTGACGCATCGTTCGCCGATCGCGGTGTGCGCAGCCGTCTGCGGCATGCGGCTTCGTTCCGATTGGAAAGGTGCGCGGAACGTGGAGCACAGCGTGCCCGGGTCGGGTCCGCGGATGAGATACCGATGGAATACTTATGACTTACAAAGCGGGGATGGGCGACGCGTTTGCGCGACGCTAAAGTCGGAAGGGCGGCCGATTCAGGGGCGGACTTTACGGGAGACCGACTATGCGATCGTATATCGCCCGGGTTTCATTGGCCGGTTGCACGCCGAGCCGCGCTGCGAGGACGTCGCGACAGCGCACGTAGGTCTCAACAGCTTCGGAGATCCGGCCACGATCGACATACCACTGCATCAGCTGGCGATAGACACTTTCGGCCAGATCGTCTACGTCCAGAACCCGGTGCAGAAGATCGACGGCGCGCTCGGTATCGCCGGCTTGCTGCCACAAGCGCGCGATCTCGCTGGCCGTGCGCAGATGACGATTACGCAAACGCTGGCGCAGCGTCTGCAGCCACGGTTCATCGGCTTCATTGGCCAGAAAAGGGCCGCGATAGATCGCGAAGAGCCGATCGCCCAGCGCGGTAATGGTCGTTTTGTCGATGCTATCGCGCCTGCCGCGCAAGGCTTGATCAATGACGTCCGTGAGCTGTTCGAATGCCCAGGTGTCGGACCAGACGTAACGTCCGTCGAGGGACAGCTTGCCTTCCGCGAGCACGAGCGCGCGGTCCTCACCCAGCAGCTTGCGCAGCCGATGCAACGTGGAATTGAATGACCGGTGCGCCGAGTCGCCATCGATGCGCGGCCAGAGCGCTTCGGTGAGGTGCGTTTCGCTGACCTCCCGCCCGCCGTATGCGATCAGTACCTTGAGCAGATCCAGCGGGCGCTTGTGTCCTTTGCCTGTCGATACGAGCGGCACCTGGCCGCGCATAATGCGGAATGCGCCCAGCGTGTGGACCTGTATCGGCCACGGCCAACCGGAAAGGGCAAAGCGCGCCGCATCGAGCGTGAGACCGCAGCGCCGGATTATCTCCGCAGCATAATCGGGCTCAATCCGGGCTTCGAGCGCGCGGCTCATCAGGCGCGCGAGGGGCTCCGGCCGCCACAATGTAAACGTCACGAAATTGCGCGGTTTGGCGACAGTAAGCGCCTGGCGCAGGGCCAGCAACCCGGAACGGCGCCGGCGCGCGTCTTCAAGGGCCACATTGGCGTAGCTGATCAGACCGGTATATTCGAGCAGATGGTTCTTGATCGGCCGCCCCAGATCGTACGCCTGCTGGAAGTGCGCCATGGCAATGGTCCGTTCGCCGCCTTCGTACAGGACCTCGGCCGCGGCAAGCCGGCACAACACTTCGAAATACGGACAGCCCACTTCCACCGCAGTTCTCAGCGCAAGTTTCTGATGCTGGAAGGCGCGCAAGTGATCGCGCAAGTGCATGGCATGCCACGTTGCGAACAGGTGGAACATGCACAGGTCGAAACGCGCCGGTGCCCGCGGAAGCTTTTCGAACTGTTCCAGCATCGATCTGGCGGCTTCGAGGTCGCCGCAGGTCAGCATGCCACCGGCGCCGAATGCCAGGAGTTGGTGGGAGGTGACATTTACACCAGCGGCACGCTCGATTTCCAGACCCTGACGCATTGCGTGCAGACATTCGTCATGCTGCGCAGTGAGCATGAAATACATGACCTCCGCGAGCTTCATCATGCTCAAGGCGAAAGGCGACACGTCGTGATGGGCAACCAGCTGCCGCATCCCCGTAATGACCGCCCATGCTTTCGGAAAATGCCCGCCCCAGATGATTGCGATCGCCACGCGCGGCTCGACCAGCATGCGCAAGTCCGGATCATTGACGCTTGCCGAGGCCGCGTAGGCGCGTTCGACCCACTGCTCGAGGTCGGGGTGATGCGGCTGCCTCACGATCATCGAAGCCAGCAGGCTGGTCTGCAGGCGCATACCCAGCGGCTGCGACAAGGTTCCAGCGTGGGTGCGAAGCAACTCGTCCATCAACGCGATCCAGCGGTCGAGCAACGTGAAATCATCGAGCTCGTACAGGATCGCATCCATGACACCGGAACAACTCAGCAGCATTCCGATCACATCCTTGTCCTGCTGCTGGCGAAACAGTTCGAATGCCTGCTCGTGCAGAATGCGGCCTTCTCTGGGTGACGCGGGCATGCGTGCCACGGCCGTCCAGTAAAGCGTCCAGGGGTGTTGCTGTTGCACTTCCTTGGGCAAGGCCATGACCCACTGCGCCAGGGTTTCCGCCATGCCCCGGCCGAGCATCACCTCGGCGTGAGCGCGGATGACCTCGACCATGTGTTCCCAATCGTTGATCTGACGCAGCAGTGCGATACACTCGCCGATCAGTCCCGCGGCTTCGAGCAGCGCGGACGCTTTTCGTTGCAGCGCGATCCGATCCTCCTTGGCAAACGTTTCGGCAATGCGCGAAAGCAGGAACTCGCGTAGCAACGGGTGATACTGGTAAACCGGTTCGGGCTTCGCCTGCTTCAGCATTACGAAGTAATTCTCCCGGTACATGCGGGCGAGGATTGCGCCCGCCTCGATTTCGCCGGTCAGATTGCTCGCCATCTGTGCAGTCATCTGCGGCAAGCAGGCCGTGGTGAGCAGAAAAGATTGCGTTTTCTGATCGGTCTTCTCGAAAATTTCCCCCGCCAGATAATCGAACACCAGCTGGGGAGCGGAGAACTCCGGGACCTGATCGATCGAATCGCGGCTGGCGAGCTGCTCCAGCGTCAGGATGAGACCCGCCGCCCAGCCCTGGGTCTTGTCGTACAGATCGGCGAGACTGCGATCGGACAGCCGGTGGCCGCGGTTTCGCACGATCGCACTGCTTTCTTCCTGCGTCAGGCGCAGATCCTCCCAGCCCAGGACTTCCATCGCCTGGTTCGCGCGCAACCGCGCCATCAGTGCGGGCGGATCGCTTCGGCTGATCAGAACGACACTGCAACCCATGGGAACTTCGGAAAGCGCCACGCGCATGGCTTCGTGAAACGCCGACTGCGCGAACACTTCGTGGTAGCCGTCGAAGACCATCGCAAACGGCGCCCCGAGATACGAAAACAGACTCTGGAAGTAGCGCCGTGCAAACACCCCGATCGCTGCGTGGTACTCGGGGGTGAGTTGCGGCAGACGGAGCGCTGGTTTGCGGCGAAGCTCCCTGCCGGCCAGGCTCAAATAGTAGAAAAAGGAGGCGACATCAGCGTCGCCTTCATCGATCTGATACCAAAGCGAGGGTTGCCTGCAGCGTTCCAGGTAGCTGGCGACGAGAGTCGTCTTTCCGCAGCCCGGAGGACCGGTGACCCAAATGACGGATTTCTGACTGGCATCCAGCATCGCGAACAGGCGGTCCCGCGGCAGCACGCCGGAAAAACTGGGCCGCGTCGTCTTGGCGAGCGATACGAGTTTCGTACTCACGACTGCCACCGTTCAGCGTCTGGGGCATGCGCTGGCCCTCGCGCCGGCTGGGTCCCGGCCGCCTGTGATCGCGGGTACGCTGAAAGTCGCGTCATCATGCGCACGCGTCCTGTTCAAGAGCCTTACGATCCTCCGCCGTCCCGAAACTCCATGACGATGTTCTGGATTGCTCGGGACAATGATACTCCCGCCGACTGGACTCCACATTGACTCGATGGTCACGGCATTATCGCGAACGGTGCTTGCCCCACCAAACCGAACCGACCCCGCCTGCAAATACCAGTGCCGCCATGGTCCAGAACATCGCGGCTGCGCCCACCACGGCGCCGAACGCGCCAAATACCAGCGGCAGTACGACCTGACTGGAGTGAATGATCATGGAGCGCAGACCCAGTGCCTCGCCAACCCGCCCCTGCGGTGCGTGCGCATGCACCAGCGACATGACGTTGGGCTGTGCCGCCCCGAGGCCCAGCCCGAGCAGAAAAGCGACGGTCATCAGCGGTGCACGGGCAGAGAACAACGGGAACAGGGCAAACGCGAGGGTCGCGCAGAACAGCGTGAAGGTCAGCACCTGCCATTCGGTGATTCGTCGCGACAGCCAGGGCATGGCCAGCCGCACCGTGAAAGTCGCCAGCGCGAAGGAACCGAGAATCAAACCGATCTCGGACGCCGACAACCCCACGCGCGTGCCATGCACCGGGATCACGAAGGTTTGCAGATCCCAGGACATGGAAACCAATGCGGTGGCGATCAGGATATGGCGCAGTTCGACGTGCTTCAACAGTTCGAGCGGGTGCAGCGGTTCGGGGGCGCGCATCCTTCCCTCGTTGGCGGGCAGCAGCCCGCGCGTAAACCATACCATCGCCAGCGCGACCAGCACGACCGCCACCAGCGCGCCGAAGGTGGCGCGATAACCGAAGGCATCGATGAGCAATCCGCTCAAGACCGGCCCCGCGAAACCGGAAACCGAGGCACCGAGAGCCAGCCAGGAGAAAGCCGCCGCGCGCCGCATGGGGTCGGCGCGATCGCCGACGACTTTCTGGATCGCCAGCATCGTCAGCATGGCACCCGTGCCTACCAGCGCCGCGGCGACGAGCAGCGGGGCAAGATCCGCCGTTGCATAAGAGAAGATCCATGGCAGCAGCACGCCCGCCAGCATGAGCAATGTGCCGATCAGGATCGGCCGGCGCGTTCCCACCGCGTCGAGCCAGCGCCCCGCGCGCAGCGCGATGAGCATCGGCACCAGGGAAAACAGGGACAGAATCACGCCGACCGTAAAAGTCGACGCATTGTTGGCCAGCGCATAGAGCGAAGCAGTCATGCGCGCCGCCACGAAGGCCATGTGCGTCACCACGGCGATGGCAATGATGCGAGCCAGGATCATCGTTGTTACCGGCCTGCAGCGCCGCCGAACCAACGTGACGGGTCGCTCAAGCGTGTTTGTACCGGATCAGTGCATCGAGGAAAACTTCGCGAGCTCCCTGGCTCCAACCCGCAGCCCGCGTGTCCGCCCGTCGTTTCCCCGTTGCTTGCGCCGTTGATCGTTCACCGTTCATCGATCGCTGCCGTCCGGAATCCAGCGAATATGTCGTTGCGATCCGGCGTATAAAAATTGCGCCAGCGATTGTGAACCAATCGCGATCGCGTCGCGAAACAACCGCCACGCAACACCCGATGGTCGCCGAACCAGGGCTGAGAGTATTCCTTGTAGGGGTCCGGGGAAAATTGCGGGTAGGGCTCGAAGGCGGTGGCGGTCCATTCCCAGACATTGCCGATCATCTGCCGCAAGCCGGTAGGGCTGTCGGCTGATGCAAGTGCCGCCGCGGGAACCGTGCCCCCATAGTTGCCATCGAGATTGACGGCGCCAGGCGCGGCAATGCCATCACCCCAGGGGAATCGATCGGCGCCAGGCGCAAGCCCGGATCGCGCGGCGAACTCCCACTGCGCCTCCGAGGGCAGGCGTCGGCCGGCGAAAGCACAGTAGGCCTGCGCTTCGTGCGCGTTCACATGCATCATGGGATGATCGAGCTCCAGCGGCAGCCATGCGTCGAATTTTTGAACGAGCCATTGTCCGGTGTCCCGCCGCCAGTACCTTGGCGCCGCCGCCCCCGCGCGGCTTTACCACGCCCAGCCCGGTTCTGTCCACCATTCGCGGCGCGCATACCCGCCGGCTTCGACGAATGCAAGAAACTCACCCACCGTGACAGTCCGCGCGGACACCGCAAACGGCGCCACCACGACACGGTGCGCCCACTTTTCGTTGTCGAACACGAAATCGGCGCCCGGATGCGAGCCCATGTCGAATTCACCCCCGGTGAACTGCACGTCCGCCGCAGTGCCGGAGGCGACAGGCTGTGGCAACACAGGCTGCGTTCTGGCAGGCGCCGGATAGGCCAGCGTCTGCAGCGTCATCAACATGGCTTCGGCGTGCATGTCTTCGTGCAACAGCGCGAGCATGAAGAAATAACGCCTGTCCGCATCGGCGTGTTCCAGCGCGTCAAGCGTGTCCTCGAGTCCGCCCTGCAAATAAGCACGCACGCGCTCTGGCGTGAGTTGGGGCAATTGCCAGCGGTCGGCGTGCGCAATGATTGCCGAGTTGAGCATCGGGTCGGCATGGTCGAGACGCGATGCCAGTGGTTCGCTGCCTTGCCGATAGCGCAGGCACCAGAACTCCTGGAACCAGCCCACGTGCGCCATCTCCCATAGTGGCGGATTGACGCTGCGCAGGTACGGCACGCGGAGCTGTCCGGGGGTCAGGTGATCGTACAGGGCCAGCGTATAATCACGCGCATCCTTCAGAGCAACGCTTACCGCCCGGCTATCGTTGAGCTCTCGCAACTCGTGTCTCTTCCGCAAATTGAAATCGTCACGCCCTATTCGGCTGATGCCAACAACGGCAACTGGAGAACGGCCGCGCGCTGGAGGCGGTTGCTGCGCGGCCGTTGCAGCGTCATTCTACAGTCGGACTGGCAGCCGGGGCACCACAGTCCAGGCGCCGATTGCCTGATCGCATTGCACGCGCGGCGCAGTCACCCCGCGATTCGCGCATGGCGCGAATGCTTTCCGCAGAAGCCGCTGATCGTGGTGTTTACCGGCACCGATCTGTACCGCGACCTGCCCGACAATCCGGAGGCGCGCAGCTCGGTACAACTGGCCGACCGCCTGATCGTGCTGCAGGAAGATGCCCTGCGCTACGTCGAGCCGGCGCAGCGCGCCAAGACCCGCGTGATCCATCAATCCGCGCAAACTCTGGTGCCGCCGGCAGAAAAGGCGCGCACGCGGCTCGCCTGCATTCTGGTCGGACACCTGCGCGAGGAGAAGGATCCACGCACCGCCATCGAAGCCTGGACGTGGTTGCCGCCGAAAGAGCCGATTCATCTCCTCCATGTGGGCGGCGCGCTCGATCGCACTCTGGGGCAATTCGCGCGCGCCTTTGCGCGCGCGGAGCCGCGCTATCGCTGGGTCGGCGCCATGCCGCACGCGTGGACGCGCCAGGCGATCAAACGCGCGCACCTGCTGTTGTTGCCTTCGAGAATGGAGGGCGGCGCCAATGTCGTGGTCGAAGCGGTGTCCGCCGGGACGCCGGTTCTGGGCAGCCAGATGTCGGGCAACATCGGCATGCTGGGCCCCGACTATGCCGGCTATTTCCCACCGGGCGATAGCGCAGCACTCGCCGGACTGCTGCTTCGATGCCACAGTGATGCAACGTTCTATAATCGGCTTTGCAGCCAATGCCGGCGCCGAAGCGTACTGTTCCGCCCGGAGCGTGAACGCTCGACGCTACTCAGCGTTATCCGCGAACTGGTCTGAGTCAACGTTGGTTTTGCAGGCCTCGCGCGATGCGGACGCTTTTGCCGCGAAAGCGCGGGGATCCCGCGGTTGCCGGTCAAACAGGAACAGGAGATGCCAATGAATGCACCCGATGCCAAAAAATTTCGCCTGACCGATCTGGCTCACGGCGGCGGCTGCGGGTGCAAACTCGCGCCCGCGGTACTGGAGAGCATTCTCGGCAAATCGGCGTCCGGGTTTCTGCCGAAGGAACTTCTGGTTGGCATCGAGACCAGCGACGATGCGGCCGTGTTCCAGATCAACGAGTCCCAGGCAATCGTCGCGACCACGGATTTTTTCATGCCGGTGGTGGACGACCCGTTCGACTTCGGCGCCATCGCCGCAACCAATGCGATTTCGGACGTCTATGCCATGGGAGGCCGGCCGCTGTTCGCGCTGGCGCTCGTGGGCATGCCGATCGAACGCATGCCAGTCGAGACGATTCGCAAGATCCTGGCCGGCGGCGAGTCGGTGTGCAGCAAAGCCGGCATCCCGATTGCAGGGGGACACAGCATCGATTCTGCCGAGCCCATCTATGGCCTCGTGGCGATCGGACTGGTCGATCCACGCAAGATCAAGCGCAATGCCGGCGCACTTCCCGGCGACAAGATCATTCTGGGCAAGGCGCTGGGGGTAGGCATCTGCAGTGCTGCGATCAAGAAAGAAAAGCTCGACGCGGAAGGCTACGCGGCCATGATCGCCAGCACGACCCAACTCAATACACCGGGAACCCGATTCGCGGAATTAGCCAGCGTGCATGCGCTGACCGATGTAACGGGCTTCGGACTCGCAGGCCACTTGCTCGAAGTATGCAAAGGCTCCAAGGTTGCAGCACTCGTGCAGTGGGATGCGGTGCCGCTGCTTCCCGGCGTGCTGGAACTCGCCAGGGCCGGTTTCAAGACCGGTGCCTCGAATCGCAACTGGGCAGGTTACGGCGCAATGGTCGATCTGCCCGGCGGCGACGAACTCAAGAAGACGCTGCTGACCGATCCGCAGACCAGCGGCGGCTTGCTGCTAACGTGCGAGCCAGGCGCCGCCAGCGAGGTACTCGCAATTTTCCGGGAACAAGGATTCGACCGCGCCGCGGTGATCGGCGAAATCACCGCCGGCAGCCCGCGCGTGCACGTCACCTGACTCAGAGGGGGGACGGCGCAAGCCCCCCCTCGCCCGAGCCGGGATCAGTCGTCGTCGTCGAAGCTGATATGAAGCGCCTCGAGTTGCGTGCCGTTGGCTGACAACTTGGCCTTGACCTCGATTCGGCTGCCAATCTGCAGGGCATTCTGGGAGCCTTTCTCGAACACGACCGGACCGCTGAAGCTAACCCGCACGCCACGCACGACGAACGTGCGGCTGGACGGATCGAAACGGTCTATCGCGCCATGCAGCTCGAAGCCGTCGTATTCGTCATCCTCGTCGCCATCATCATCATCGTCATCGTCGTCATCATCATCGTCGCCACCGCGACCGCCGCGATGCTTCTTGATATGCACCTTGGTCGCGAAAATGGTGCCGTCGCTGGCCGCACCCTCGACTTTGACGTGGGCGCCCACTGAGAGCGTGGCGTTCTTGGGACGGACCTTGGCGTCGCTTGCATCGACCGGTATGCCGTCCACAGTGAAATGAGCAGGGGAATCGATCGACGTGACGAAGCCCTTCAATTTCACTTTCTTGCCCTGTGTTGCCACCGGGCGATCGGTCGTGGTCCTGATCTGGGTGGCAACCCACTCACCGTTCCTGCCCTGCGTCATTTGCAGGGTGGCGATCACCTCCAGTCCATTGCTCAACGCCGGGAGCTGGGCGCCGGACAAACTGCCGAACGAGATGACCTCTCTGGCCAGCGTGAAGGTGCGCGCCGCTTCATTCAGGTTGCTGACTTCCCCGCGTATCTTGAACGACGTTGCGTCGGTTTTCGCTTCTATGCGCGTGGCCAGATAGTGACCGGTGGTCGTATCGAGCATGCCGAAAATCTCGAGCACATCACCGACCCTGATGCCAAACGGTCCGGACGGCAGAGTGTCACCGAACACCGTAGTGTCGGAGACGTCGATAGTCTGCCCCAGCACCACCAGGAGCCTCGTGTCGGTATTGATGGCATCAACCGGGCCGACGATGGCGCTCCCGAAGCGGATCTCCGTGGCCTGACCGGTATTGTCGCTGGCGATATCGCCCGCCTGCACTTCGGCCATCATGCCGAGCTTCAGATCATCTTCGCCATATACGCGACCTTCGTCGTCGATCACGGTGGCACGGGAAGCGTCGAAGCGAATGCCATTGACGATGACGGATCCGAATCCGGTGATCGGACCTGCGGTGAACGAACTCTTGGGCGCGGACCCTGCATCCGAACCGCCTCCGCCGCCGCAACCCGTCAGAGCGACGGCGGCAACGAGCAGTATTGCAAGAAACTGGAGCGCGCGATGGATTTCATAGCTGAAACGGGGTTGGTCTTTGCAGCAGTGCATGGTGGCCTCCTGGAGCATGGCCGCCCGGAGGTATCGGCTCCGGGAGTGGCCCTTGCGGAAATTGGACACCTCGAAGCATGCGCCGAAATTCAATGATCCAAACCGTGCGACGGGTCAGCGTGCGTGATCCGGTAGGATCACGATGGGCCGGTTGGCGCTGTCTCCAATAAACGACGCCCGACCAGGTCACGGTAGCGACAGGCAAGGACGAGCTTCTTGTTACTGCGCTGTCCATCCTCCGTCGATCGAATACGCCGCCCCGGTGATCGATGCGGCCGCATCGCCTGCGAGAAATACCGTGAGCGCGGCGACTTCGTCGATTTGTACGAATTCCTTGGTGGGCTGACGCTCGAGGATCACGTTCCTGATGGCCTCTTCACGCGAAATGCCCCGCTCTTTCGCCCGATCGCCGATCTGCGTCTCCACCAGCGGCGTCAGCACGAAGCCGGGACACACGGCATTACAGGTCACGCCGCTTCCGGCCGTTTCCAACGCGACGGTTTTGGTCAGCCCGACCAGGCCATGCTTGGCCGCGACGTAGGCCGACTTGAAAGGCGACGCTACCAGACCGTGCGCCGATGCGATATTGATGATGCGCCCCCACTTGCGCGCCTTCATGCCGGGAAGCGCAATGCGCGTGGCGTGAAACGCGGAAGACAGGTTCACGGCGAGAATCTGGTCCCATTTTTCCACCGGAAAATCCTCTACGGCGGCGACGTGCTGGATGCCGGCATTGTTCACCAGCACGTCGACGCTACCGAAGCGTCGCGCCACCTGGTCCACCATCGCGGCAACTTCGAGCGGCCTGGCCATATCGGCCGAGGAATACAGGACGGTGACCTTGTGCTCGGCCGAAAGTCCCGCGCGCAAGCGTTCGATCTGCACTGCGTCGCCGAACCCATTGAGCATGACATTGCAGCCTTGCGCGGCGAGGGCGCTCGCGATGCCAAGGCCGATGCCGCTGGTGGATCCCGTGACGATGACCGACTTGCCTTTCAGCATGATTGCCCGCTTGAGAAAATGAAATTCAGTGTAACAGACGGGTTCAAGGGGGAGGGGGCAGTGTCGCGACAAACGCGGCGATCGCTGCAATGACGGCGTCCTTGTTCGAACTCAGGTGCGGCGAATGCGCGCAATCGGGCAGCATCAGCGTCTCGACCCGACCCGCCACCTGGCGCGCAATCGCGTCCACCTGGGCCGCGGTTCCGTACTGATCGTCTTCGCCCTGGATCACGAGCACGGGTGCGCCAATGTAGCGCAGAAAAGATTCGATATTCCAGGAGCGGAAATCCTGGTGCAGCCATATGTCGTTCCAGCCCGCAAACATCGAGACGGCATCGTCATGGTAACGGCCGAGCCGGGCCGGCAGATCCGTTGTCTGAAAGGAGACCCTCGCCTGCGCGATGCTCGCGACAGTCACGTCCTCGACAAACACATGCGGCGCCATGGCCACGAGCCCGCGCACCGGACGCGCTACCGCGCCGGCATGGATCAGCGCAATCGATGCGCCATCGCTATGGCCGATCAGGATCGGGGCGGCAATGCCGAGCCGATCCAGGACTTCGGGCAGAATCTCGATTGCCTCGCGGTGCATGTAATCCACCTGGCGCGCCGCAGCGAGCTTGTCGGATTGCCCATGCCCGTAGCGCGAATACACCAGCGCGGGGCAGCCGGTCGCAGCGACCATTTGCGCGGGAAATGCTTTCCACATCGCCACGGAACCCAGACCTTCGTGCAGAAAAACCAGAGTGGGCCGAGTGCGCGCTTGCGTAACGTCCGGTTCCAGCAAGACGTATTCGAGTCGGTGACCGCCGGCATCGAGAAACATTCAGATTCCCAGGTAACGTTGCAGCGCATCCGGGTCGCGCCTGAGATCCAGCGCGCTGCCTTCCAGTACCGTATTGCCCTTGACCAGCACCATGTTGCGGTCGGTGAGCGCGGACACGGCTGCAAAATTCTTGTCGACGATGATCGAGGCCATGCCACCCGCGCGAATCTCGCGCAGGATCGCCCAGATCTCGCGCGCGACCAGCGGGGCCAGGCCTTCGGTAGCTTCGTCCAGGATCAGTACATCGGGATTGGTCATCAAGGCGCGCCCGATGGTCAGCATCTGCTGCTCGCCTCCGGAGAGTTGCTGGCCGCCGTGGCGCAGCCGCTCCGCGAGTCGCGGAAAGACGGACAGAACGCGCTGCAGCGTCCAGTCGCGGGCGCCGCTCACGCCGGCCCTTGCCGCCATCACCAGATTCTCCCGCACCGTCAGGTTC
>CBDDRM010000105.1:0-14389 GCA_965233135.1 uncultured bacterium
GACTCCAACATGCCCCCCGAGGCGCGAGACGATGCGCTGTACTGTGGCCAGTCCCAGACCATGCCCGGCAGCGCGCTCGCGATGCAGCCGCGTAAACGGAATAAATACGCGCTTGCGCTCCTGCTCGGACAAAGGCTGCCCGTTGTCCCTGACCCAGAAACGCACATGCGCGCCGTTCGGCGTGCCACCCAGCTCGATACGAGGCGGGGAGCCCGCGTATTTCAGCGCGTTGCTCACCAGGTTGAGCCACACCTCGCCCACCCAGGGTGCATACCCAAACGCCGGCGGCCACGCATCCGGCAACTTGAGCACCGCACCCGTGCGCGCCTGCATATCGGCAAGCTGGCCCAGCACCTGATCGACCACGGTTTGCATATGCAGCGGATGCAGTTCCACGCTCTGCTGCGCTACCGTTGAAAGCAGCAGCAAGGCATCCACGACCTCTCCGGTCATGGCCAGTGCGCTGGCGGCCTGCTGCACCAGGTGGCGTTGTTCGCCGCCCAGGCCGTCGGATTTGAATTTATGAAGTATCTCGAGGAAACGAATGGCAGCCGCCAGCGGCGTCTTCAGGCTGTGGGCGATAGTGTGCGCGTAGGCTTCGAGCTCGGCATTCTTCTGGGCGAGGACTTCGCGCTGGGTAAGCAGTTCCTTTTGCAACGTATGCAGTTGCAGATGATGCTGGATGCGCGCCAGCAGTTCTTCGCGCTGGATGGGTTTGGTGATGTAATCCGCGGCGCCGAGGCGAAAACCTTCGACCTTGTGCGCGGTATCGTCAAGCGCCGTCATGAATATCACCGGTAGATTTGCCGTCCGCGCATTGGCTTTGAGTCGTCGGCAGACTTCGAAGCCGTCCATCTTCGGCATGGTCACGTCGAGCAGCACGAGATCGGGCATCGCCAGATCGATCTTGTCCAGTGCCTGCGCGCCGCTGCGTGTGAGCATCAATTCGAACCCCTGTTCCGCCAGAAAGTCGGAGATCAGCCGCAGGTTCTGCGGCTTGTCATCGACGATCAGCAGCGTCGTATCGCGCCGTTCAGTGGCTAACGTCATCGCTGCAGGCTTCAAGGCTGTCGTTTATATATGCAATCAGTTGTTCTTCCTCGAAGCCGCGGGCCAGCAGATACAGGCGATGGGCAAAAGCGCCATGACGCGCATCGCGCTGTTCGAGTTCGCGTGCAATCTGCTGCACGCGCACGAGCTTGCCCAGGCGGGCGAGGTCGAGAAGTTCTTCCAGCGTCTCGCGTTCCGGCACGATGCATTCGGCTGGGTGCGCCTGCACGTGATCCCCGGCGGAGGATTCGGCGGCACCGGCGTAGCGCCAGGTCAAGGCGAGCGGGCGCTGGATCGCGTCCAGCAGATCACGGATGCGAAATGGTTTTCGCAGGCATGCCCCGAACGTGGCCGTGTCCGCTTCGGCCCGTTCGAGGTCGGCATTGCTGGCCGAGGCGGCCAGAAAAAACACCTTCTCCAGTCCCGGCATTTGCCGGATCGCATGCGCCGCCTCAACGCCATCCATGCCGGGCATGCGCAAGTCCATCACGATCAAATCCGGGTGGCGTGCGCGTGCGGCGTTTATGGCCTCCGTTGCATCGGCCGCCAGATTCACCTCAAAACCGAGCGGTTCGAGTAACTGTTGCAGCAGGCGGCGATTCTCCTCCTGATCATCGACCACCAGTATGGATTTGCGGGCGCCCACGTAGCCCACCACCGGATCGGCAGAGCGCACCACGTGCTGGCGCACGGGAATCACAGGCAATTCCACGGTGAAACGGAACTGGCTGCCGCGCCCAGGCTGGCTCTGCACCTCGACATCCCCGCCCATCAGCCGGGCAAGCTCGCGGGTGATAGCCAGCCCGAGCCCGGCTCCCGACTCCTGCATCTGCCCTTCCTGAGCCTGCTCGAAGGGCGCAAAAATTCGCGTGGTATCGTGCGGCGAAATGCCCGTGCCGGTATCACGCACCGATACGCGCAGTTCGATCTTGCCGCCGTGGGCCGGCGCTCCTTGCACGTTGAGCGTTACACTGCCGGCGTCCGTAAACTTGATTGCATTGCCCAGCAGATTGAGCAGGATCTGGCGCAAGCGCCTGCCGTCCGCCTCGACCGTTTCCGGCAGACCCGAGGCTTCGAGATGGAAAAGCAAACCCTTCTTCTGAGCTTCGACGCGAACCATCGCGGCGATTTCGTCGAACAAGGCGGCCAGCTGGATGGGCGCCGGACTCAGTTCCAGGTGTCCCGAGCGGATGCGCGACAGATCGAGCAAATCGTTGATCAGGGACAGCAGGTGACGGCCGCTGCTGGCGATCGTGGCGAGCGCTTCGCGGCGCGAGGGTTCCGGCATCGCGCCGGCACGCACCAGATCGGTATATCCCAGAATGGCATGCAGGGGCGTGCGTAATTCATGGCTCATGTTGGCCAGAAACTGGTCCTTGGAACGGTTGGCTGCTTCCGCCTCGGCGCGTGCAGCGAGTAGCGCCTTGCGCTGCTTGCCCAACTGCCGGATATGAAAGATCCCCGCCAGCAGAATCGCCGAAAAGATCGCAAGCGAAGTCCAGATGGCGCGATAGTCGACCTTGTCCTCATAGCGCACGGAGAGCCACTTCTGGGAGATTTCGCGCTGCTCCTCGTGCGTGATGGTCAGCAGCACCTTGTCGAGTATGCTCACGAGCTCCGGCCAGTCCTTGCGCACGCCGACGGAGAAACCCTGCGGCTGCAACGCTTTTTCCACCGCGGTGGCGATCTTGAGATTGCTGATCTGGCGATAGCGGATGGTGTAGACAATCGGGAAGATATCATCGACCAGGCCGTCGGTTTTTCCAGTGGACACCGCTATCAGGCCTTCCAGCAAATCCGGGTAAGCCGTGACGTTGAAGTTCGGATAGACCTTGGCCGTGAGCTGCTTGGAGGAATGCCCTTCGACGACCGCGACGCGATTTTCCTGGAAATCCTTCAATCCCGACACGAAGCTGTAATCATCCCGCGTGACGATGACGTTGACGTAATGCAGGTAGGGCTGGGTAAAACTCAGAAATTCTTCGCGATCCGCCGACCGGGCTACTGCAAGGATCACATCGAGTTCTTTGCGGCGCAGCCTGCTTTCGACCGCGCCGAAGTCCGGTAATTGCGTGATCTGGAAACGCGCGCCCAGCTTGTAGCGAATGATCTCGAGATAATCGGCGACGACGCCGACGAAACGCTGCCGGCTGTCCTGAAATTCGTAAGGGGCATAGTTCGTTTCCGCGCCGACGCGTATGACCGGGTGCGCCGCCAGCCACGTTTTTTCCGCAGAGGTGAGTTCCACCAGAGCCGGCGTACTCGTCGGCTCGGCCAGGGCGAGGGCGCAGACGACAAGACCGCCTGCGACAAGACCGGTGACTGCAACCGGGACCCATCCGTGTTTGTGCCCGCGTAGCGCTTTCACTGACACCCTCTTCGATCGAGCCGGTCGTGCGCCTGAATGGGCATGATGCTGCCGGAACTTACTCACGAACGGCCGTGTCCAGCACAAGCCAACCGTCACGGCAGCGGCAACAACACGCACGAAGCGCGTCCGCGTGTTTCAGCGGCGATCGCCATGCCGCTGACTTTACGCCGAATGACGTCTCGTTACATCTGGGCCGTGAGGCGGCGCCCTCCGAGGGGCGCTCATAAGGTTCTAGAATGCCCGTGTCTTGCTTGTCGCAACCGTTGAAATCATGAAAATTCAATTGCTTTCCGACCTGCACCTGGAGCATTCCCATCGCCATCCCCCGTTCGAATTGCCGGCGAGCGGCGCCGATGTGGTGGTGCTGGCAGGCGACATCGACAATGGCACCCGCGCGATCGACTGGGCCGAGCGGGCCTTTCCCCATCAGCATGTGCTCTACGTGCCGGGCAATCACGAATACTACGAAGCCGATTTTTGGACTACGGCCGCCGCGTTGAAGGCGCGGGCGCGAGACAGTGCAAACGTTCATGTGCTGGACAACGATGAACACATCATCGATGGCATACGCTTTCTCGGCAGCACCCTGTGGACGGACTTTGCACTTCACGGCGAGCACAACATCGACACTGCGTTCGCGCAGTCGCTACACACTGTGGCGGATTTCCGCAAAATTCGCATGGGTGAACGCTTCATCACGCCGCAACAAACCGTTGATCTGCATCGCGAGGCGGTAGCGTTTCTGCAGCCGCGACTGCAACAATCGCTGGCCGACAGGACGGTCGTCATCACGCATCATGCCCCCCATCCCCGCAGCGTGCATCCGCGCTGGGCCGGCAATGCGGCCAATCCCGCGTTCGTCTCCGATCTGACGCGGCTGATGGGAAGATCCGCGCTTTGGCTGCATGGACACACGCATGACAGTTTCGACTTCGAAGTCCGCGGCACGCGCGTGCGTGCCAATCCGATGGGCTACCGCACTTCAAACTGGCGCGAACCGCGTACGGCGGATGCCTTCCCGGAGGTCGTGCTCGAGAACAAGCGCTTCGATCCGGCGTTGATCCTGGAAATCTGAGTAGAATGAATGCCCCGCGCCGATGCGCCGTTTACGATCCTGAACATGCAACGCCTGACTTACGCACTGACAGTCGCCGCATTGCTCGGTACCGGCAACGCCGCGCATGCGTTGACCGCGGCCGAAGTATTTGCAAAGGCGCGAAGCGCCGTTTATCTGATCATCGTTACCAGCGACGAGCCCGGTGTGGTGGATGTCGTGGCGCAAGGCTCGGCGGTGCTGATTGCCCCGGGCCGTTTCGTCACCAATTGCCACGTCCTCGAGCGCGGCAGGCATTTCGTGGTGTCGCGGCGCGAAGACAAGATCGTCGAACGCGTACAACTGGTCAATTTCGAGCGCGGCAAGGATCTGTGCGAACTCGACCTCATGCAACCCAAACCCGGTTTCGATCACCCGGTGACATTTGCTCCGGCGGACTCGCTGCAGATCGGCGCACCGGTGTTCGCCATCGGCTCGCCGCGCGGCATGGAACTAAGTCTCAGCACGGGCATCATTGCGGGGCTGCGCGATGTTCGTGGCATGAAGCTCATCCAGACGACCGCACCGTTTTCGGCCGGTTCCAGCGGCGGGGGGCTGTTCGACGAGCAGGCACGGCTCGTCGGCATCACCACCCTCATCGCGAAAGATTCGCAGAATCTCAATTTCGCCGTGCCGGCGCAATATATTGCGAGCGCCGGCGTTTCGGCGGCTGAACTCTTCAGGCAACGCAACGCGATCAACCCCGGCGCAACGCCGGAGATCGCCTTCGAACGCCAGGAACGCCTGCGCCGCGAGGAACAGGACACCATCGATGCGCGCAGGAAACAGCTGGTGCAGCCTCGCACTGCGCAGCCTGAGCAGTCCACCGCGCCGTTGCCAGCCCCAGCCGCACCTCCTGTCGCGGCGCCTCGCAAACCGCTTGCCAGCCGCCTCGCGCTCTATGAGCAAACGGGCGAGGCCGCGTTACCGGCGCGGATTCATGAGCAGTTGACAAAGAAAGGCGCGCTCGCCGGGCTCGGCGAGGACGCGGCGATCCGCAAGGTCTATGAAACGTTGATCCGTCAGCACATCACCGAGCAGCTCAGATGGAGAGACGGCGGCGACCACGTAGCGGAATTTCAGGTCCAGTTGCGCCGTAACGGAGAAATCATGTTCGTGTTACCGCTCCGGCCGTCGGGCGAGGAGCACTTCGACCAGGAAGCCCGGCGCGCCATTGGCGCGGCCTCACCGTTGCCAGTGCCGCGTGACAATGAGGTATTTGCGCAGCTGAGCACCCTTACGATCGCCGTGCAGGCGCCGGCCGCCATTCGGCCGGCACCTCGAAAGCCCGACCCTCAACAACCTGCGCCGCAGAAACCGGCACCGCCGAAGAAGAAACCGAAATAGGCGTTGGACGGCTTGGCTGCCTGAAGCCTGCGCCACGGTTCTTTTTATAACGATCAGGCCTTGCATGTCCGCGTCTGCCAGCGGCCGTTGTGCACGGCAATGAGCCGGCCTTAGCCGAGCAGCACGCTTTGCGGCTCGTGTGGCGCCGGAGTTTGGCTCAGTTTCGGCAACAAGCGCCCCGCTTTGTCGTCTGTCCTCTTTGTGGTCCCCGGCAGACGGACCTGCCGCGAGCAACGACGGTGCATCTGCGAAAGAAGCGCCCACTCGCCCGCAATAGCGTATGCGTTTCTGCATGCATGCCGCCTTAACTTGCATCAAGCGCATCCGGTAGCCTTGAGAGGCGCCCGCGGCCATAATGCGAAGGGTATGCAATGGGTTCATGAGATGCGCAAGACGCGCAACCAGGCTGCCCCGGCCCGCGCCTCGCGAGATGACGAGGCTCGATCGGCGTCAACAAGAGTGCCGGTCAGACTGTCGGTTCTGGCGGGCCTGGCGGTCGCGTCCCTCTTCGGCGGATCGGCTTGCGGAGCGGAACAGCGCTTCCGGCTCGACCGCGACCACACATTCGCGCATTTTGCGGTCCTGCACACCGGCGTTTCTTCCGTGCACGGGCGCATCGCCATCCGCAACGGGGAGGCACTGCTCGATACCGCCAATGAGACCGCGAGTATCACGGTGGAACTCGATCTGCGCTCGGTCGATACGGGCGTGAAGAAACTGGATGCTGTCCTTGTCGACGAGATGTTCTTCGACGTGGCCCGGTACAGAAGCGCGCGCTTCACCGGGCGTGCGGTTGCTTTCCGGGAGGGCGTGCCTTGGGAATTCGACGGGGACCTGACTATGCGCGGCATCACGCGTCCGGTGCATCTGGCGGCGCGTCACTTTGTGTGCAAGCAAGTCAAGATCATGGTGATCGAGCGCTATGTCTGCGGCGGCGATTTGCACACGCAACTCAAGCGTTCCGACTTCGGGCTGGACAAATATTCGACCATGATCAGTGACGACGTGCGTCTGACGATCACGGTCGAAGCAATCCGCGAAGAAAACTAGTTTGCCAGCGCAACCCGGGTGGTCGAGCTGACTGGTTCAGCGCAGCCGGGCGATCTCCCGCAACTGACGGTCGTAATGATCCGACAGCGCCTTGAGGCTCTGTCGAAGGGCTGCTTTCGCCTGATCGTACTTGCCGATTTCGGCGGACAGCGCCCGCGCCCGCAGATCCGAGGACGAACTTCCGCGGTCGCCGCCGCCGGGAGCAGGAAACCGGTTCACATCCAGGGAAGGCGCCTTGTCGAGTTTGCGCTCGATTTCGCTCAGGCGTGTCCGGGATTGGTTGAATTCGCGGGTCAGAGCGGAATACCGCCGGTCCGTCGCACGAATGCGCGCCTTACGATACACCTTGAGCTGATTGGTGTTCGCCTCCATTTGCGCGGTCAATTGCGCAACGCGGTTGTTGATCTGCGTCAGTTCGGGGTAAGCCTGCGCCGGTACCGCCAGGCGTTTGGATTGGGCCAGCAGATCCGGCGCGGCCTTCGCATCGGTTGCTGCCAGCTGAAGCCCCGTCGCCAGCCCGCAGACTGCAATAATCTTTAACTTCAACATCTTACCATTACCTATATGCACTTGGCCCGGCATGCGTGCTGCTCGCTCTCCGGTACGCCCTTGCCACAAGCATTATTTAAACCAGTTTCGGGCAGATGCGGGGCGCCACGTGCCGCAAACCCCCAGGCGAGCCTTCGCTCAGGATGATGACCCGGCGAGCGAGCGGCAAGCAATTGCCCGTTCGACCATGCGCATGGAATATGCAGAGGCTGTCGCGCGGAGCAGCGTGTAAAATTCGCGCATCCAAACTTGCATCGTGTCGATTTGAACCCACCCGGGTCCCTTCCCGTACTGGCCAGCGTCGTCTTCATCCGCTTCACGGAATTCGCACGGCGGCCGGTAGCGGAACAAGCGCGGCTGCGCGCCCAGCTGGAAGCTGCACTGGCGGTGGCATTGATCCGCATCGCGCCGCACATGCGCATTGTCCTCGATGCGCCGGATGGCATGGCGATCGCCGTGCTGGGCAATCCGGTTGCCGCGCTCGATATCGCGCAGCGCTGCATGAGCGCCGCAGCCGCCGGCGTATCCATGGCAGTGGCCATCAATCACGGCGCCATCCGGCTCGCACCCGACGACAGCGGTCAGCAGGGCCTCATTGGCGATGCGGTGGGTACCGCGGCGGCGATCGCGCATTTTGCGGGGCCTGCGCGCCTTTTCGTCTCGCGCTCGTTTCGTGAAGCACTCGCGGAATCCGCGCCGGCGCGTGCAGTGTCGATCCGGCCCGCCGGAATATTCACCGATGCCAACGTGCGCACCCATGAACTATTTGCCCCCGACAAAGCTGCGGCCCTGCGACGGCGCAAGATTCTCGCAGTCGTCGGCGCGCTGGTGGTAATCGGCATCTTTGCCGCCGAGACGCGTTACCACGATGCGATCCGGTCGGCGCTGCGCGCGGGCCAGCCGGCTACCCTGGCGTTCGAACTGCACCCGGAGCGCGACGTCTTCGTCGACGGCGTCGCCCGCGGCAGAAGCCCGCCGTTGGGCCACCTCACGCTTGAGCCGGGCCTGCATCTGGTTGAATTGCGGCGCAAGGGCGAGATTCCTTTCCGCACTACGGTCGACCTGCAACCTGGCCGCACGACGACACTCGAGTACGATTTTGCGCCAGACACCAACCGCAAGAGCGTTCTTCGCCGCTTGCGCGACTGGGTGCTGCCGTGAGCGAAGCGACACAACTCGGGCGTTACCGGATTCTGGGCGAACTCGGTCGCGGCGCCATGGGCATCGTGTACCGCGCCAACGATCCGGTGCTCGACCGCCAGCTTGCGATCAAGACCGTGTTCGTGCCGGCCGATGATGCGGATCGCAAGGAATACGAAGCTCGTTTTACCCAGGAAGCCCGCGCAGCAGGCAAGCTTGCGCATCCGGGCATCGTGACGATCTACGATGTGGGCCGGGAAGGCGGCATGGTGTACATGGCCATGGAGTTGCTCGAAGGAGTGGATCTGGGCACCCAGGCTGCGTCGCGCCGTTTTTCCGTGCCGGAAGCCGTGGGCATTGCCGAGCGCGTCGCCGACGCGCTGTCGTTCGCGCACGATCGCGGCGTCGTGCATCGGGATATCAAGCCGCCCAACATCATGCTCGTTGGCGGCGGGCGGGTGAAGATCATGGATTTCGGCATCGCGCGCATGCGCTCTTCGGATCTGAAGACGCAGACCGGACTGATGCTCGGAACGCCGCGCTATATGTCTCCGGAGCAAGTGGCCGGGCGCCCGGTCGATCAGCGTTCGGATATTTTCTCGCTGGGCACGGTGCTCTACGAACTGCTCACGGGCACCAAGCTTTTTGCCGGAAACGACGCAACCGAGATCATGTACAACGTGTCCCAGGTGCGCCCGGTGCCGCCCAGCCGCATCAACCGGCAGGTGCCGGCCGTGCTCGATCTGGTGGTGGCGAGGGCGCTCGAAAAGGATCCCGACGAGCGCTACCAGGACGCGCACGAGTTCGCTGCCGACCTGCGCGCTTGCCTGAACGAGCTTGGCATCGAGCATGGCGACACGGAAACGACGCAGCGCCTGGAACGACCGTCTGGCAGAACAGCGGGCGACGAAGACGTGACAGAAGTCATGCACGCCGGTAGCGCCGACGAAACCCTGGCGGCCGCTGACATGCGAATCCGCGCGGGCAAGACGCAGAGCATCATCGTGGACTCCAACACGCGGCTCGCGGTATCCCAAGTGTTCGATTCCACGGAAGCGCTTCGGCGCCTGACCGATCCGGACAAGAAGGATCATGCTGCGCTCGTCGCATCGCCGCGACCTGCCAATTTTCTGGTGCGCATGTGGCGCGATCTGGAACTGCGCTTGCTCATCGCATTGATTCTCGCTGCGGCGCTGGGCGGCATTTACGTCGCCGCGTACTGACGCGCGCAGCAGTCAAGCGGCTTCTCACCGCCGCTGAACCATTGTGCGGGAGCATGTCTCTAACCGGGGTTCTCGCCCGCCCCTTCCGATTCCCAATGAACATCGATCACAATCGTCGCGCGATCATGCGCGCCCTGGGCGCTGCCTGGGCCCTGGCTATGACGGGCGTGCCCTCGGCCGCCCACGCCGTTTCGTTGCTGAAATTCGGCGCACCCCGGCCGTTCTCATTCGATTTGCTCAAGCAGCGTGCACAAATGATGTCGCGAGCGGCATACGCGCCGCCGCCACGTCCGGCGCCGGAGATCACCGCGAAAATCGATTATGCCGCGCATGGACAGATCAAGTACCGCTCCGAGGCCGCGCTCGGCGCTGAGGGGCGCGGCAAGTTTCCGCTCACGTTCTTTCATCTTGGCGCCTTTTTTCAGAAAGCCGTGAAAATGCATTCCCTGCAAGAGGGGCGGGCGCGGGAAATCATTTATCGCGCGGATTACTTTGACATGCCGCCCGATTCCGTTGCCCGCCAGTTGCCCGAGGGCGCCGGGTTTGCAGGCTTTCGCATTCAGGAAAGCCGCCATGGCAAGCTGGACTGGCGGAAAAACGACTGGGTCGCCTTTCTCGGCGCCTCATATTTCCGGGCGATCGGTGAACTGTATCAGTATGGTCTTTCTGCGCGAGGTCTGGCGGTCAACGTCGCGAATCCCGAAGCGCCGTTCACCGAAGAGTTTCCGGATTTCACCGAGTTCTGGATTGAGGAGGTCGCGGACGCAGACCAGATGTTCGTCTATGCGCTGCTCGACGGGCCGTCGGTCGCGGGTGCCTATCGGTTTTCCCTGCAGCGCGAACGTGCGGTGCGCATGGACATCGACGCTGCCATATTCCTGCGCCGGGACATTGCGCGCCTGGGAGTGGCACCGGTCACGTCCATGTACTGGTTCGGGGAGAGCGTGAAGCCTACCGCAGTGGACTGGCGCCCCGAGCTCCATGATTCGGACGGTCTTGCTCTCTGGACGAGCAACGGCGAGCGCATCTGGCGCCCGCTCAACAATCCTCCTGCGGTGATCGTGTCGTCATTTGCCGACGACGGCCCGCGTGGCTTCGGGCTTTCGCAGCGCGACCGCGTGTTCGATCATTATCTGGATGGCGTGCGCTATGACCTGCGGCCGACGCTTTGGGTCGAACCCTTGTCTGGCTTTGACCGTGGCGCGGTGCAACTCGTCGAGATGCCCACCGACGACGAGATCCACGACAACATCAATGCCATGTGGGTGCCGGCCGAAGCGGCCCGGGCCGGCGCGTCGTTCGAGTTCCGCTATCGATTGCACTGGAGCGCCGACGAGCCTGTGCTCGATACGACGCTGGCGCGCTGTGTGGCGACACGCCTCGGAAACGGCGGCGTTCCGGGTCTGCCGCGACCCAAAGGCGTGCGCAAATTCATGGTCGAATTCCTGGGCGCATCGCTGGCCAAGCTGCCCTTCGGCACCAAACCCGAAGCGGTGTTATCGGCCTCTCGCGGAGAATTTTCCTACGTATTCACCGAAGCGGTCCCCAACGATGTCCCGGGCCATTGGCGCGCGCAATTCGATCTCACGGTCACGGGCGCCGCCCCGGTGGAGATCAGGCTTTACCTGAGAAACGGCGATGAAACCCTGAGCGAAACCTGGGCATACCAGTACCATCCTTTCGGCAACTGAGGCACGGTTGCGCGGCATTGCGCCTGGATTGCGCCTGCGGGAACCAAAATCGCGGGCACACCTCACATCTTCATCGACCGGAGCGCACCACCTCCGGTGGCGTCTCCAATTCATGGCCGATACCCGGACTTTCTTTCAAACCTACTCCCGCGCGTTACGCCTGCTGTCGAAGGAGCGCAAGGCGGTCATGCTTCTCGCGCTCGCCAACGTAGTCGTCGCCACGCTGTTTTTCATCGAGCCGATCCTGTTCGGCCGTCTCATCGACGTGCTCGCCGGCGCGGCGACGCGTACCAGCGCGCAAATCTGGCAGGCGAGTCTGATCACGCTCGGGGCGTGGGCCGGCGTCGGCCTGGGCGGTCTGCTCGCTAATTTCCTGCTCGCTTTGAACGCCGATCGGCTCGCGCATCGCCGGCGCCTTGCAGTGACGGTCAGTTATTTCGAGCACGTGCTTGCGCTGTCATTCGAGTTTCATTCAGACAAGCATTCGGCTCGGCTGCTGCGCACCATGTTGCGGGCGACGACTTATCTGTTCGGTTTCTGGCTTGCTTTTTTTCGCGAGCATTTCGGCACGCTGACCACGCTGATTGTCCTGCTGCCGCTGTCGATGTTCCTGAACTGGCGGCTCGGGTTGCTGCTGATTCTGTTCATGTCCGCCTTCACCGCGTTTACGGCCTATGGCATTCGCCGGACGGAGTCCGCCCAGGCAGCCGTGGAAGTCGCGGATTCCGAACTGGCGGCCCGCGTCGGGGATGCGTTTGGCAACGTCAGACTGATCCAGAGTTATGTTCACCGCGCCGAGGAGACTTCAGCGCTGAAGCAGCTGACTCGCCGGATTCTCGGTGCGCAGTACCCGATCCTGACTTACTGGGCCGGCATCAATGTGCTCACGCGCGCCGCCTCGACCATTACCATCATTGGCATTTTCGCGCTGGGCACCTGGCTCGTATTCAAGCGCCAAAGCACCGTCGGGCAGATCGTCACGTTCATGGGCTTTGCGTCCCTGTTGATCGGACGCCTTGAACAACTGGGGCGTTTCATCAGCCAGATGTTCGTCGAAATGCCCAGCGTCGCCGCATTTTTCTCGGTGATGGACACCGCCCCCATGATTCGGGACCGACCGGGCGCAATCGAAATCGGCCGGGCGCGCGGCGACGTGCGGTTCGAGAATGTCTGCTTCGGCTACCACACCGACCGGCCCGCAATCAGCAACATAAGCTTCGAGGCTCCGGCGGGTTGCATGGTTGCACTGGTCGGCGCGACCGGCGCGGGGAAAACCACGACCGCGTCTCTGCTCACCCGGTTGCACGATCCGCATGACGGCATCATCCGCGTCGACGGCATCGACATCCGCGACATCACCGTGGATTCCCTGCGCCACAACATCGGCATAGTGTTTCAGGAAAGCGCGCTGCTGCACCGGTCGATTGCCGAGAACATCCGGATCGGCCGGCCGCAGGCGACCGATGAGGAAATGAAACAGGCCGCCCGCGCAGCCGAGGCGCACGAGTTCATCCTCAGACAACCGCTTGGTTACGACACGCTGGTCGGAGAGCGCGGCAGCACGTTGAGCGGTGGTGAGCGCCAGCGTGTCGCGATTGCGCGCGCCTTGCTCAAGGATCCTCCGATCCTGATCCTCGATGAGGCGACCAGTGCGCTCGATTCGGTCACCGAAGCGAGCGTGCAGCGCGCGCTGCAAGCACTCATGCGCGGGCGCACCACATTCGTGATCGCGCATCGGCTTTCCACGGTGCGGCGCGCAGATCTCATTCTCGTTTTCGATGGCGGCCGTATCGTGGAGCGGGGAACGCACCGCAGCCTGATCGAACTGAACGGCATCTATGCGCGCCTCGTGCGCTCCCAGTCTGCCGTATCGGAGGACGCCCCGCTGGCCGGAGTGGATGTCGGGTAAGCGGGCCTCGAGCGCCAGGCATCAAGAAAAAGCCCGGTTTCCCGGGCTTTTTTCCTTGCCTTCCGACATTCGGCGATCAGGCGGGCCGAATATTGGATGCCTGATCCCCCTTGGGGCCGGTCGTCTTGTCGAACGTGACCTTCTGGTTCTCCTTGAGCGACTTGAAACCGTTGCCCTGGATGGCGGAGAAATGCGCGAACAAATCCTTGCCTCCATCATCGGGGGTGATAAAACCAAAACCTTTTGCGTCGTTGAACCACTTGACGGTACCTGAAGCCATCTTTATTCGTCCTTGAAAGAAAAATTAGTAATAAAGGTTCTCGCCAGAAGGCGGCAGACCAAGAGGAGAAATTAAGGAGATCTGAGGAGTACCGTTAATACGGGGCTACGACCGACCAGCAATTCAGCGCTTGGAGATTCCTGCGGCTTCCTTATACTCTTTTGGCCGGCCGCGGTCAAAGGTCTGAAATGGCCCGGAAGGGCTGTTTTGTATGCATAATCCGGAAGAATATATGACTACGGCGTATTGGAATAAAGCCCATGGTCGCCGTTACTCAAGCGGATGGTCCGAGCGCCCTTTCCGCATTTGCGTTCATGGCGATAGCGAGGCGGTGTAAGCGGCAATCGCCAGCATGTCCTCTTCACTCAACTCTGCCACGACCGGTTCCATCAGCGCTGCCCATGGTCCGTTGCGCATTCCGTGCCTCAAATCATAGAGTTGGCGCATTACATAGCTGGGCGAACGGCCGGCCAGCGCAGGGACCGGCCCAAGCCCCTTCAACCCAGCCCCGTGGCAGATCGCGCACGACGTCGTTTTACCCGCCCCGGTTGTCGCCAGCGCCTCTCCTTTTTGTAAACTACCCACGGGCACATAGGCTACGAACCCCGAAGCCGAGTCGCGCAATTCGGTTCGTTCCAGGTCTTCTGGCATCTCGATGATGCGCTGACCAATGGGCTCGGTGCCCC
>CBDDRM010000106.1:0-5857 GCA_965233135.1 uncultured bacterium
ATGACGATCGCCACCTCGAGGATGCGATCATTGTCTGGGTGCAGACCGCTCATTTCCATATCGATCCAGATCAGGTTGCCGGAATCCTGTGCCATAATCTTTGCTTGGGTTGTCCTAGAATTTTTCCGGCCTCATTTTGTCATAGTTCCCAGAGCCTGACGGATCACCATGAACGTTTTCGCAATCCTGTTTCTCGTTGCACTGGCCGCCTCGACGTCCCTGCGTCTGTGGCTTGCCTCGCGCCACGTCCGTTACATCCAGTCCAATCGCGATACGGTTCCGATCGCATTCTCGAATGACATCGATCTTGCCGCGCATCAGAAGGCTGCGGATTACAGCAGCGCGAAAACCCGGCTCAATATGAAGGCCTTGATTTTCGATGCGATCGTGCTGTTGATCCTGACTTTCGGCGGCGGTCTGCAGGCCATCGACAATGTTGCGGCATCCTTTTTCGCGGACGGCATCCTGCGCGGTGTTGCGTTCGTTACGATCCTGATGGTGATCGTTTCGGTGATCGGACTGCCTTTCGATCTGTACCGGACATTCGGCATCGAGAGCCGCTTCGGCTTCAACAAGATGACGCTGGGAATGTTCTTTGGCGATCTCGCCAAACAGGCGGCCGTGGGCATCGTGCTCGGTTTACCCCTGCTCTTCGCGGTACTCTGGCTGATGGCGGGCGCCGGCGAACTGTGGTGGTTGTACGTCTGGCTGGTGGCCGTTGTTTTCATGCTCTTCGTGCAGTTCATTGCCCCGAGCGTCATTGCGCCGCTGTTCAACAAGTTCGTTCCCATGCAGGACGGCGAAATGAAAACGCGCATCGAGAACCTGATTGCGCGGTGCGGTTTCGAGTCGAACGGGCTGTTCGTGATGGACGGCTCGAAACGCAGCAGCCATGGCAACGCCTATTTCACCGGCTTCGGCAAGTCCAAGCGCATCGTCTTTTTCGACACATTGCTCTCGCGTCTCGAAATTGCGGAGATAGAAGCGGTGCTCGCGCACGAACTCGGACATTTCCGCATGCGCCATGTGATCAAGCGTCTCATGTTGATGGCTGTGTTCTCACTGATTTTTTTCTTTCTGCTCGGTCAGCTCAAGAACCAGGATTGGTTCTATGAGGGCCTGGGCGTCGCCTTCCCTGCAACCGACGCGATGGCGCTGACGCTGTTCTTCCTGGTCATGCCGGTGTTCACTTTCCTGTTGCAGCCGCTGCTCGCGATGTATTCGCGCAAACACGAATTCGAGGCCGATCAGTACGCCGCGAAATTTACGCCGGCCCGGGATCTGGTGCATGCACTGGTGAAGCTCTACAAGGACAACGCATCGACCCTGACGCCGGATCCGCTGCACTCCGCGTTTTACGATTCCCACCCCCCCGCATCCATCCGCATAGCGCGACTCGAGCAACTGGCACGCACCTAGGGAACGGTCGTTGCGCTGCCAATCGTGCCGGGCCGCCCGCCAACGCTTCAGGAGACCGCCGTGAGTGAAATTTCCGAAGGGCTGATACGCAAGAAATGCAAACCCTGCGAAGGCGGCGTTGATCCAATGACGCAGGTCCAGATCGGGCATATGCTGAAGGGCCTTTCTGGCTGGGCCTACACGAGCGGCATGGTGCAAAAGACGTTCAAGTTCGCAAATTACTATGAAACCATGGCGTTCGTGAATGCCACCGCCTGGATATCGCATCGCGAGGATCATCATCCGGACATCGCACTCGGCTACAACCAGGCGACCATTTCGTACATGACCCATGCGATCAAGGGAATCTCGGAAAACGACTTCATCTGCGCGGCAAAAATCGATGCCCTCTTCGATTTGTGAGCTTCGCTTCCGCGTGCTTTCGGAGCAATGTCCGGTAGCACGGTATCGCAAAGCCACGCATTGAGCCCGAAACCAGATCTGCATCAGGGACTGGTCGTCGGGACATTCGGCCGCCAGTACCTGGTCGAGTTGCCGGAGCGCGAGATCCTCACCTGTTTTCCGCGAGGCAAACGCAGCCTTCTCGCTTGCGGGGACCGCGTGGGAGTCGCGCGCACGGCGCCCGGCCAGGGCGTCGTGGAAACCATCGACGATCGTTCTTCGTTGCTATATCGATCCGATCAGTTCCGCCAGAAACTCATTGCCGCCAACGTCACGCAGGTGGTAATTGTTCTGGCAGTCGTCCCCAGCTTCTACGAAGAATTGCTGAACCGCTGCATAGCGGCCGCGGAAACGCAGCGCCTTTCCCTCGTTATCGTTCTGAACAAGTTCGATCTGGCGGGAGCCGATGCCACTGCGATCGATCGACTGGCACTGTATTCCGCATTGGGCTATCGCGTCATTCCGCTGGCGGCAAAACGCGACATCGCGCCGCTACGCCCGGCGCTAAAGCATCAGACAAGCGTGCTGGTCGGACAATCCGGAATGGGCAAATCGACGATCATCAATGCGCTGGTCCCGGGAGCGGGCGCTGCGACGGCGGAAATTTCCGCTTCGCTCGATTCCGGTCGGCACACCACCACCCATGCCCGGCTCTATCACATCGACGTCGACAGCGCGTTGATCGATTCCCCCGGTATGCAGGAATTCGGCTTGCATCATGTCGCGCAGCAGGAGCTTGCTGACTCGTTCATCGAATTCAGGCCGTTGCTGGGCCAATGCCGTTTTCACAACTGCCGGCATCTGGTGGAACCCGGCTGCGCGATCGCCCAGTCGGCGCAGGATGGAATGGTCGATGCTCGACGGCTCGAGGCCTACCGCAAACTCGTCCGGGAAATCGATTCAGGCAAGCCTTACTAAAGCTACATGCCGACCCATCGCGCAACGGTGATCAGCGCGAGCACGAACATCCAGATCACGAGCGCGCGCCAGATCATTCCCACCGCGCTGGTCATGGTGTTCACGTCGGCATCGTCGCCGAGCCCGAGATCGGGACGGAAAACCACGGTCCCATGCTGGTGCAGTGTTTCGCCCAGGCGCACGCCGAGCGCACCGGCCCCGCTCGCCAGCACGACGCCCTGTTCCGGCTCCAGCCAACTGGCCGCCTGGGAACGCCAGCAATACACGGCATCCTCGAAATCTCCGGCTATGGCGAAGCTCATTGCCGTGAGACGCACGGGAATCCAGTCGAGATAACGAAACATCTGGGCGGTGAACTTGCCGAAATTGCCGGCGTCCTGCGACGATTGCCTGCCCCAGCGCTGCTCGAGGATTCCGGCCAGGCTGTAGAGCAACGCCCCGCTCGGTCCCGGCAGGATCAGGAACCAGAAGATCACGCCAAATACATGGCGATGCGAGTCCACCAGCCCTTGCTCGATGGCTACCCTGGCGATTTCCGTCCCGTTGTACTCTGCGGCGGACTCGCCGCGCCATTCCGTCAGCAGATTTCTGGCGCTGTCGAGATTGCCCGCGCGCAACGCCTCCGCAATCGCCGTGGAGGCATGGCTGAACTGGCGGAAGCCAAGCGTGAGGTAAAGCACCAGGACACTTAACAGCCACGCGGCCGCAACGCTGATGTCCATGAGGAAATAGTGAATCGCCATGAGCACCAGGACCCAGGGCAGCACCGCAAGCATCCACGCGACCATGCCCTGCGCTCTCTCGCCGGCATTGAAGTGATTGCCGAGCGAGTTGACGTAGCGCACATACCAGCGATGCACGGGATTGCGCGCAGGCAGCGGGCGAACCTGCTCGATCAGCAGCGTGATCAGGAGGGCGAGAAATGACATCGTCGATTCGGATCGTTGCAACAGATGACAGTTTACCGGATCGGGCGCGCGGGTCGCTGCCACATCCCGCCGCGCGTTCCCGTTGGGACTCGCCCACTGTCCGGCCGGGTCTCGGCCTCCCGGCAATTCAGCGCTCTGGTTGCATCATCGTGGAGTCCAACTGCGTTAGCCCCGCTCCGGCAAATTCCCAAGCAGCAGACGCAGTGCGTCGAAGTCAACCGGCTTGATTAAATAATGGTCGAAGCCCGCGGCGCGCGCACGCGCCTTGTGCTCCTCCTGGCCCCAGCCCGAGAGGGCTATAAGCAATACGCCACCGCCCCAGGGTTGCTCGCGGATGCGCTGACACGTCTCGTAGCCGTTCAATCCCGGCATGCCTATATCCAGAAGAATGACCTCTGGCCGTAACGATGCAGCCGATTGCAGCGCCGCAAGTCCATCCGCCGCTGTATGCACGTCGTGACCTGAGCACTGCAACAGCAAGGCCAGACTCGCAGCGGAGTCGGGGTTGTCGTCCGCGATCAGAATTCTCTGGCGCGGCATCGGGGACTGCGCCGCGACGGGTACGGGGCGCCGCGAAGAGCCGGGCTCGCGCAGGGGAAGGCACACAATGAAATCGCTGCCACGTCCCACGCCTTCACTTCGCGCCTCGATCGTGCCGCCATGCAGTTCCACCAATCGCTTGACGATGGTCAGCCCTATTCCAAGACCGCCGTGTGTCTTCTCGAGCGACTGGTCGACCTGGGTGAACATCTCGAAGACGCGCGGCAACATGTGGTCCGGTATGCCGATGCCATTGTCACGCACCGAGATCTCGACGTGTGCGTCGCGACGCGCCGCGGCAAGCACGATCCTGCCACCGCGCTCGGTGTATTTGGCGGCGCTGTTGAGCAGATTGTAAAAAACCTGCGCCAGGCGTATCGGATCGGCATCCAGGTACAAGGGCTCGGAGGGCAGCTTCAGTTCGAGCGCGTGTCCCGATTGCTCGATGAGCGGTCCGAGACTCTCCACGGCGCTGTGCACCACGGCGCCGAGTTCTGCCCATTCACGCCGCAACTCGATCTTGCCAACGCTGATGCGGCTCATGTCCAGCAGATCGTCGACCAAGCGCACCATCTGCTCGGTTTGCCGCTCCATCATCGCGCGCGCCTGTTCGGCGAGGTCTGGTTTTCCGGCGCTGAATCGCAACAGCTTCAACCCGTTGCGCAGCGGCGCGAGGGGGTTGCGCAACTCGTGCGCAAGTGTGGCGAGGAATTCGTCTTTGCGCCGGTCAGCTTCGGCTAACCGCGCCGCGCTGTCGCGCAGACGCTCGTAGAGGCGGGCGTTATCGATTGCGATCGCCGCCTGTGCGGCGATGCCGGTGACAAGACGCTCGGCGCGCTCGCTGAACACGCCCGGCTGCGAGTGTCCGAAGAACAGACCGCCGATGACATCCTTCGAGCGCGACACCACAGGCACCGCGAGATAGCTTACGACGGGCAGGTGACCCGGGGGCGGACCCTTGTTCGGCGTATTCCTGCCGTAGCGCGGATCCTTGCGGATGTCGTCGGATCGCACAACTCCCTCGCCCGCAAACGTCGGTCCGAAAATGGCGGTATTTCGCGGCATCGGAAATCGGGCGAAATCCTCGCGCGCCGCACCCGCCAATGTGTAGAGCTGATAGTACTCGCCTTCTTCGTTCTGCGCGTTGTAGAAAAACGCACCGAACTGCGCCCCGGATAGCCGGGTCGCCGAGTCGGTCACAAGTTGCACCACACGCTCGAGATTCAGTTCCGCTGAAAGCGATTCACCGATCTGGTTCAAAATCTCGAGGCTCAATGCTTCCTCGCGCAGCTTGTCTTCGGCGGACTTGCGCTGCAGTACCATCGCAAGTTGGTTGGCGGCCACACCCAACAGCAGTCGTTCATGCTCGACCGGGAAATCGACGCTACGCGATGCGGCGGCAAGCCAACCGCAATCCCGGTCATGGCCCACTGGAAGTAACACTAGCCTGAGAGACGTGCCGTCCGCGTCCGGAATGGTCAGCGGCGGCGTAGAGCCATCGAAGCCGATCCACGCCTCCAGTCTGCGTCCCAGTTCAGCGCCCCGGCCCGATCGCGCCGCACTCGTCCGCGTTCGCCCGGCTTCGAGGCGCATTGCGCCGGCCTGTGGTA
>CBDDRM010000107.1:0-17100 GCA_965233135.1 uncultured bacterium
CGGTCCAGGAAATCACCATTGCCGGCAATCTCAGGGACATGTTCCGCAACATCGTCGCGGTGGGCTCGGATGTGGTCGTGCGCGGCTCGCGCCAGTGCGGCTCCGTGCTCGTGGACGGCATGACGGTGGCGGGGGAGTAGGCGAAGCCGCGCACGGCACGTAACGACGTGACGATCGTGACGACGTGACGACGTGGCTGTGCGGCACCCAATTGCGTTTAAGATACGACCGTCACGACCGTCACGACCTTTTCACGATACCTCGATGATAATCAGGGCTCTGCCATCCGCCGCGCGCCATCTGCTTGCTCTGGCGCTGCTGTCGATCACGCTCGCCGCCTGCGGCGAGAAACCGCCGCAACTCTCGCCGCTCGGCGCGGACGACGTGATCCTGGCATTCGGCGACAGCCTGACCTACGGCACCGGCGCGGGGCCGGATGAGGCGTATCCGAAACTGCTGGCGCAACTGATCAACCGGCGGGTGGTGGGCGCCGGCGTGCCCGGGGAGACCACGGTGGACGGGCTCGAGCGCCTGCCCGCAGCGCTTGATGAGACCCGGCCGAGATTGTTGTTGCTTTGCATGGGAGGCAACGACATGCTGCGGAAAATGGACATCCGGAACACCGAATCGAACCTGCGCGCGATGGTGCAACTGGCCAGATCACGCGGCGTCGACGTGGTGCTGATCGGCGTGCCCGAGCCTGCTTTGTTTGGTGGGACAGCGCCGCTGTACGAGAAACTCGCCACGGAACTGCGCGTGCCGCTGGAAGCGAAAATACTGCAGGACGTGCTGTTCGACCGGGAACTAAAATCGGACCAGATCCATCCCAATGGCAGGGGCTACCGGCGTATCGCGCAGGCTTTGGCCGATTTTCTGCAGCGCGCAGGAGCCGTCTGACGAAGCGTCGTTGCGAACGGAGATCATCATGCGCATGCGGTTGCCAATCGCCGTCCTGTCGGTGCTCCTGGTGTGCGGCTGCGCACCCAAGGGACCGCCGCCGCCGCGACTCGACGTGTCGATCTCGGAGATGCGTATTGCCCGCGTCGGAATGATGGAGCAAACCTACGACATGGTGCTCCGCGTGCAGAATCCGAATAATTTCGATATCGAAACAGACGGCCTGTCTTTCGACATCGAGACCAATGGCCAGCCCTTTGCGCGCGGCGTCAGCAATCGTTCGGTGTCCGTTCCGCGCTTGAGCGAAGCCATGGTCAACGTCGTGGCTGTGAGCGATCTGACCTCGGTGATCAACCAGATTCGCAGCGTGCCGCGCATGGCAATGGCCGGCTTCAAGTACCGGCTGGTCGGACGCTTCTTTTCCGGCAACCAGCGTTTTCCGTTCGATTACCGCGGCAAGATCGCGTCCGATTCGCCATGAGACTGCCCCGCTCGCTTGGCCCGAAGGGGCTGGTGGTACTGCTGGCCGCCGTACTGCTGGCGATGATCGCGCCGGTCCAGGGCGCGTCGCCCGAAAAAACCAGGGTCATCCTGGCAGTGGGCGGCAAGGCCACGCTTTACTATCTTCCCCTGACGCTCGCGGAGCGCCTGGGGTACTTCCGCGATGAAGGCCTGGACGTCGAGATCAACGATTTTCCCGGCGGTGCGAAGGCGCTGCAGGCGCTCATCGGCCGCAGTGCCGATGTGGTCTCCGGCGCCTATGAACACACGATCGTGATGCAGACCCTCGCGCAGAAAGTCCAGGCATTCGTGCTGCAAAGCATGAATCCCGGACTCGAGCTGGGCATCCGCAAGGACCGTGCGGCGAGCTATGAATGGGCCAAGGATCTGAAGGGCATGCGCATCGGCGTGTCAGCGCCGGGATCGAGCACGCACATGCTCGTCAATCACCTGCTCGCATCGGTTGGCTTGCGCCACGACGACGTGTCGATCATCGGCGTGGGCACCGGACCTTCGGCGGTCGCGGCCATGCGCAGCGGCGAGATCGATGCGCTCTCGGGCGTCGAGCCGGTCATGAGCCTGCTGGAGCGCTCCGGCGACATGAAGATCGTCGTCGAGACCATTTCCGAGAAAGGCGTGCGCGACGTGTTCGGCGGCAGCATGCCGGCGGCCACGTTGTACGCTCGGCTCGATTACATCGAACAGAATCCCGATACAATCCAGGCGCTGACCAATGCAATGGTGCGCGCCCTGCAGTGGCTGCAACAGCATTCGGCCGAGGAAGTCATGAACATGCTGCCGCCCGAATATCTGCTTGGCGATCGGGCGCTTTACGCGGCATCGTTCGCGCGGCTTCGCAGTTCGTATTCCAGGGACGGCGTGATTCCGAAGAAAGGCGTCGACAATTCCTATAAGGTCTTGCTTGCGCATAACACCGCCGTTCGGCGCGCGCCGGTGATATGGATCAACCAGACTTATACCAACAGCTTCGTCGAAAAAGCGCTGCAGCGGTACAAGTAGTTTTAACGGGCGGATATGAAAACATCGCTGCAACTCGAGGCAGTGCGCTGCACATTCGCCGCGCGCGCCGGCAATGACGATTACATCGCCGTCGACGACGTCAATCTGAAGGTGGCCGAAGGCGAGTTTGTCGCCGTGGTGGGTCCGACGGGTTGCGGAAAATCCACGCTGCTCAATATCGCCGCCGGCCTCATGCGGCCCGCGCGCGGCGCGGTGCACGTGTTCGGAGAGCCCCTGGACGGCATCAACAAGCGGGCCGGTTACCTGTTTCAGAACGAAGCGCTCATGCCGTGGCGCACGGCCTTGCAAAATGTCACGGCGGGTCTGGAATTCCGGGGCGTTGCGGCGCGCGAGGCAGCCCGTCGCGCCGCGGACTGGCTCAGGCGCGTAGGCCTGGCCGCCCACGCACACAAGTATCCGCACGAACTCTCGGGCGGCATGCGCAAGCGCGTCGCGCTGGCGCAGACCCTGATCCTCGATCCCAAGATTCTTTTGATGGACGAGCCGTTCTCTGCGCTGGACGTGCAAACCCGTGCACTGATGGAGAACGAACTGCTTGCGTTGTGGGCGCAGGACCGCAAGTCCGTGGTTTTTGTCACGCATGATCTCGAAGAAGCCATCGCGCTTTCCGACCGCGTGGTGCTCATGTCGGCGGGTCCGGCAAGCCGGCTGATCGGCGAATTCGCGATCGATTTGCCGCGGCCTCGCGACGTTGCCGAGATCCGGCTCACGCCGGGCTTCCTCGAGCTGCACCGGCTGATCTGGCACGCGCTGCGCGATGAAGTGCAGAAGGCCTATGCCCACGCATTGGATTGAGAATATGCAGCCACAGGGGACGCCGAGGAATGACAAGACCCGCGTCAAGTTTGTGACCTGCGTGAACAGGGTGCTTTGGCTCAAGGAACCTCCGATCGCCACGAATTGGGGTTGTTCATGAAGCGCGGCACACTCGTGGTTTGCCAGATCGGTCTGCTGGTCGGCATGTTCGTGCTCTGGCATGTGCTGACGGCAACCGAGGTGCTGCCGAAGTTTTTCTTCGGCGAGCCGCTGATCGTGGCGGCGCGCGTGCGCGACTGGTTCCTGACCGGCAAGATTTTTCCGCATCTGGCCGTGACGCTGACCGAGACCGTTCTGGCTTTCGTGATCGGCACCGGGCTTGGCCTCGTATTCGGCCTGTGGCTCGCGCTTTCCGATTTCGCGGCTCGTTTGCTCAATCCGTACATCACGGCGCTCAATGCCATGCCGCGGGTGATTCTGGCGCCGATTTTCGCGGTCTGGTTCGGACTGGATATCAAATCAAAAGTCATGCTGGGGATCACGCTGGTGTTCTTCATCGTGTTCTTCAGCGTCTACAACGGCGTGCGCGAAGTCAGCCCGACGATCCTCGCCAATGCCCGCATGCTCGGTGCCAATGGCCGGCAACTGCTGCGCCAGGTCTATTTGCCGAGCGCAATGGCATGGGTGTTTTCGAGCCTGCACGCTTCCGTCGGCATGGCGTTCGTCGGCGCCGTGGTCGGTGAGTATCTCGGGTCGTCACGCGGCGTGGGCTATTTGATCCTGCAGGCCGAGGGCGTATTCGATATCAACACGGTATTCGCTGGCGTGCTGGTACTGACCGCGGCGGCCCTGATTCTGGACTATGCCGTGACGCTGGCGGAACGGCGCCTGCTGCGCTGGCAGCCCGGCCGTAGCTCCGCGAACGTTTCCTAGGCCCGCCGCGCTTTTTTTGCGCGAACGGCACGCTCCGTGCTACAACCGTTGCTGACCATTACAGCGACATAAGCTTTGGACTTATCCAATCACGCCATCCTGATCGGCGCCGTACTGGTGTTGCTCAGCGTGCTGGCCAGCACCATTGCGGAGCGCACCGGTGCGCCGCTGCTGTTCGTGTTTCTCGGCATCGGCATGCTGGCCGGCGAGGACGGCCCGGGCCAGATCCCCTTCGGCGATTTTCAGGCGGCCTATCTGGTTGGCACCATGGCGCTTGCAGTGATCCTGTTCGACGGCGGGCTGCGCACGCGCTACGAAACATTTCGCGTCGGGCTGTGGCCGGCGGTATCGCTGGCCTCCGTCGGGGTTGTGCTCACGACGCTGATCGTGGGCTACGGCGCTTCCTATCTGCTGGGGTTGGGCCTCATGGAGGGCCTGCTGATTGGCGCCATCATCGGCTCGACCGATGCGGCTGCCGTGTTTTCGTTGCTGCACGCGGCCGGCATGCGGCTCAAGCAGCGAGTTGGCGCCACGCTGGAGATCGAATCCGGCTGCAACGATCCGATGGCGGTGTTCCTGACGTTGTCGCTGATCCATATCGTGGGCGCGACGGAAGTCGTGCCGGGATGGTCGCTGGTTGGGCATTTCGCGCAGCAGTTCATACTGGGCGGCGTGGCTGGTGTGGTCGGCGGCAAGCTGCTGGGCTGGCTCGTAAACCGCGTGACCTTGGCGAGCGGGCTCTATCCACTGCTGGCGACAGCGGGCGGCCTGGCCATTTATGCCTCGACCACCGTGCTCGAGGGCAGCGGCTTCCTCGCGATCTATCTGGCGGGCTTGATTCTGGGCAACAGCCGCGTGCACACGGTGGGCAATATTCTGCGCGTGCATGACGGACTGGCCTGGCTGTCGCAAATCGCGTTGTTCCTGATGCTCGGTCTGCTGGTCACTCCGCAGGACCTGTTCGAGATCGGCTGGGGCGGGCTGGGCGTGGCGGCCTTGCTGATTTTCGTGGCGCGCCCCGTCGCCGTCGCAGTCTCGCTGCTGCCGTTCCGGTTTCCTCTGCGCGAACAGGTATTCATTTCGTGGACTGGGCTGCGCGGTGCGGTACCGATCGTGCTCGCGTTGTTTCCGATTCTGGGCGGATTGCCGCAAGCCTCCATTTACTTCAACGTCGCGTTCTTCGTCGTACTTGCATCGATGTTACTGCAAGGCTGGACCGTGGCGCCGCTGGCCGGTTGGCTGAAACTCAAGCTGCCCAAGGAACATGCACCCTATTATTCCGAGTTCGTCGATGTGCCGGGTCGGGAGGGTTTGCAACTGCTGGGCTATCGCATCAATGATCTGAGCAACGCCATCGGCAGGACGGTCCTGCAACTGGCGCTGCCCGCCGAGGTGCGGGTGGTCGCCGCATTCCGCGACGGCAAGGCAGTTGATTCCGTGCGTACGCTCGAGGTGGCCAGCGGTGATCTGGTGTATGTGATCACGCCTAGTGAACATATGGGCGTGCTCGACTCGTTGTTCGTGCCGGCGGACGATCTGGAGGAATCCGAACAGCAGCGTTTCTTCGGCACTTTCACGCTCAACGGCGATGCACCCCTGGGCGAAGTCGTCGAAATGTACGGCGGCACCGTGTCGCAGGCAATCAGCACCCTGACGCTGGCCCAGTATATCGACCGCCAGTTCCGCCGCAGACCGGACGTGGGCGATTACGTGCGCTTCGGCAAGCTCAATCTGGTAGTGCGCGAAATGCGCGACGGCAAGGTGTCCAAAGTCGGCATCGTCGTGCGCGAGCGCTGACGCGGCGCTCAGGGGTCGTCGCGGGCCAGGGGCGGGCAGGAACAGAAGAGGTTGCGATCGCCCCAGACGTTGTCCACGCGCCCGACGGGCGCCCAGTATTTGTACTTGCGCAGCGCCGGCAGCGGATAGGCTGCTTCCTCGCGCGAGTAGGCATGCGGCCAATCGGCCTTGAGCAAGGCCTCGGTGGTATGGGGTGCATTCTTCAGCGGATTGTCGCCCGGTGGCCAATGGCCCGCTTCGACTTTTGCGATTTCGCCGCGAATCGCAATCATGGCGTCGCAAAAGCGGTCGAGTTCGTCTAGCGATTCGCTTTCGGTGGGCTCCACCATCAGAGTGCCGGCGACCGGGAAGCTCAAGGTCGGCGCGTGGAAACCATAGTCGATCAGGCGCTTCGCAACGTCTTCGGCACTGATACCGTGCGCGCCGCCGGTTGCTTCCTTCAACGGGCGCAGATCGAGAATGCATTCGTGCGCAACCCCGCCGCCCTTGATTCCCGGGACGTTGCCGCTGAAGTGCAGTTCGTAATGATCGGCGAGACGCGCGGCGATGTAGTTGGCCGACAGGATCGCCGTTTCCGTGGCCGCCCGCAATCCATCGGCACCCATCATGCGCATATACATCCAGCTTATCGGCAGGACCGCTGCGTTACCGAGCGAGGCCGCTGAGACAGCACCGATGGCGCGCGTCTGTGTGGCGGCACCGGGATCCTGCCCGGTACTGCGATGCGCGGGCAGGAAGGGCACCAGATCGGCCGCCACGCAAACCGGCCCGACGCCGGGCCCGCCGCCGCCGTGCGGAACACAGAACGTCTTGTGCAGGTTCAGGTGACTCACGTCGCCGCCGAATTCGCCGGGCGCGGCCAGGCCGACCAATGCGTTAAGGTTCGCCCCGTCGATGTAAACGCGCCCGCCGTGGGCATGCACGACTTCGCACAATTCCTTCACCTGCGGATCGAACACGCCATAGGTGGACGGGTAGGTGATCATCACGGCGCCCAGCCGCGCGCTGTATTGCTCGCAGCGTGCTTTGAGGTCCGCCAGATCGACGTTACCCTCCTCATCGCACTTGATGACGACGACTTGCATGCCCGCGAGCTGCGCGCTGGCCGGGTTCGTGCCGTGCGCCGATTCCGGGATCAGACAGATGTCGCGCTGGTTATCGCCGCGCGCCTCGTGGCTCGCCTTGATGATCAACAGTCCTGCATATTCGCCTTGCGAACCGGCATTGGGTTGCAGGCTCACACCGTGGTAACCGGTGGCCTCGCACAGCCAGGCTTCGAGCTGCCTGCGCAACAGTTCATAGCCTGCCAACTGATCGCGTGGTGCGAACGGGTGCACATGGGCGAACTCCGGCCAGGTGATGGGCATCATCTCGCTGCTTGCGTTGAGTTTCATGGTGCAAGAGCCAAGCGGGATCATGGTTCGGTCGAGCGCGAGGTCCTTGTCGCTCAGGCTGCGGATGTAACGCAACATGTCGGTTTCGCTGTGATAGCGATTGAAAACCGGATGCGTGAGAAAGGCGCTCTTGCGGTGCAGCGCGGGCGGAATCAGCGGCTCGCTGGCACGTTCGAACCCGCCGACATCCGGCGTTGCCCGATTGCCCGCAAACACTGCCCATAACGCGACGATGTCCTCGCGCGTCGTGGTCTCGTCCAGTGAAATGCCCACGCTCGTGGTCGAACTGCGGCGCAGGTTATAGCCTGCGTCGCGCGCCATGCGCATGACGGTGTCCGTCATGCCGCCCGTGAGTACTTCCAGAGTGTCGAACGCGTGTTCATGCGCGAGTGTGCAGCCCAATTCGCGCAAACCCGACGCCAGCACGGCGGTGAAGCCCGCCACGCGGCGCGCGATGCGCCTGAGTCCATCGGGGCCGTGATACACGGCGAACATGCTGGCCACCACCGCCGGCAACACCTGCGCCGTGCAAATGTTGCTGGTGGCTTTCTCCCGGCGGATATGCTGCTCGCGAGTCTGCAGAGCCAGCCGGTAAGCCGGCGCGCCGTGCGCGTCGATGCTGACACCCACCAGCCGACCCGGCATCGAGCGCTTGTATTCATCGCGAGTAGCCAGGTAAGCCGCGTGCGGGCCGCCATTGCCCATGGGCATGCCGAAACGCTGCGTATTGCCTACCACGATGTCCGCGCCCATTTCGCCGGGCGGCGTAACCAGCGTCAGCGCCAGCAGATCCGCCGCGACGATGGCGATGCTGCTGCGCGCGTGCACGGCATCGATGATCGGTTTGAGATCGTGCAGCGCTCCGCCCACGCCGGGGTATTGCAGCAGCACCGCGAACGCCTCGGCTGTCGCGGCAGCCGAGGCGGGGCCCGTGATGACATCGATGCGCAGCGGGGCCGCGCGCGTACGCACGACTTCGAGCGTTTGTGGCAATACATCTTCGGCGACAAAGAAACTCATCGACTTGCTTTTGCCCGCTCGCATCGCCAGCGTCATGGCTTCTGCCGCGGCAGTGGCTTCGTCGAGCAGCGAAGCTCCGGCGATGGCCATGCCCGTCAAATCGCAGACCATGGTCTGAAAGTTGACCAGCGCCTCCATACGGCCTTGCGAAATTTCCGCTTGATAGGGCGTATAGGCGGTATACCAGGCCGGGTTCTCAAGCACGTTGCGCAGGATGACGCCGGGCGTGTGGGTGCCGTGATAGCCCTGGCCGATGCAGCTTCTGAGCACCTGGTTGCGTGCCGCGATGCTTTCAAGCTCTGCCAGTGCGCCCGCTTCGGACAGCGCCTGCGGCAACTTCATCGGGCGCGCGCGCGCAATGCTGCGCGGGATCACCGCCTCGATCAGCGCCTGCTTCGAGGATGCGCCGATGAACGCAAGCATGGTGCGCTCGTGTTGCGCACTGATGCCGATGTGGCGGCGGACGAATTCGCTATCTGTCTCGTGCTCCGAGGGCGCCGGTGAGATCGAAGCGGGTTTCATCTGGGCTGATGGCATGGCGGGACCTCTCGTTGTCAGCTCGCCTTGACCAGCGCGTCGTAGGCCGGGGCATCCATCAGCTGTTCAAACTCGGCCATGTCGCTCAACTGCACCTTGAAGAACCAGCCGTGCCCCAGCGGGTCGGTATTGGCAAGCGAAGGATCCGCGCGCAATGCTTCGTTGACTTCGACGATCTTGCCACTGACGGGCATATTCAGATCCGCCGCTGCTTTCACCGATTCCACCACACCGGCCACGTCGCCTTTCTTGAAACTGGTGCCCACAGCCGGAAGTTCGACGAACACTACGTCTCCCAGCGCATCCTGCGCGTGATTGGTGATGCCGACGGTAGCGGCCTCACGATTCTCGATGTTGATCCACTCGTGATCCGGCGTGTACTTGGTGGTCATGGATTCTCCGTTTGGCAAGTAAGAAACTGATCTGATCAATGATGGCATTCGGCGCGCAGGCGCGCTCAGCCGCGGACATAGCGATGCGGCGTGAAGGGCAGGGCGCTCACGCGCATCGGCAGGTACTTGCCGCGCACCTGTGCGAAGACCTCGCTGCCCGGAGTCCCAATCCCGGCATCGACGTAGCCCATCGCGATCGGGCGCTCGAGTGAGGGCGACAGCGTGCCGCTGGTCACGTGGCCGACGGCCTTGCCTCCTGCATCGTGCAGCGTCGTGCCTTCGCGCACGGGAGCGCGCTCGAGGCCCAGCAGCCCTGCGCGTTTGCGGCCCACACCGTGCGCGAACTGCGCATCGATTATGTCCGCGCCGGGATAGCGTCCTGCGCGCGCGCCGCCTGCGCGGCGCACTTTCTGGATGGCCCAGCCCAGGCCGGCTTCCACAGGCGTCGTTGCGGCATCGATATCATGTCCGTACAGACACAGACCCGCTTCGAGGCGCAAGGTGTCGCGCGCACCGAGGCCGGCCGGCCGCACGTCGGCCGTCTCGAGCAGCATCCGCGCAAAGGCCTCGGATTGCGCTGCAGCAAGCGAAATCTCAAAACCATCCTCGCCCGTATAACCGGAGCGGGTCACGAAACATTGCGCGCCGCCCAGCGTGGTGTGCATGCCGGTGAGGAAGGCAAGCGTGGACAGGGCAGGGTCGAGCCGCGCC
Organism: uncultured bacterium; assembly: GCA_965233135.1. Lineage (GTDB taxonomy): Bacteria > Pseudomonadota > Gammaproteobacteria > Burkholderiales > JACQAP01 > JACQAP01. Next base: position 9,980 of record CBDDRM010000107.1, read on the forward strand.
AACACGGCGACCGCGGCAGGCCCCTGCAATGCCAGCAGCGCCTGAGCGGACAGGGGCTCAACCGTGCACACCGTCCCGATATGGGTGCGAAGATAGTCGAGGTCGGCGTCCTTGCGCGCTGCATTGACGACGATGAACACGTCGTTTTCGCGGCGCGTGATCATCAGGTCATCGAGAATCCCCCCGCTGGGGTTGGTGAAGAACCCGTAACGCTGCCTGCCTGGAGACAGGCCGATGACGTCCATGGGAACGAGCGATTCGAGGGCTCGCGCCGCGTCGTTTCCCCGCAGAAGTATCTGACCCATGTGCGACACGTCGAACAAGGCGGCTCCGGCACGGCAGTGGCGGTGTTCGGCCAGGATGCCCGAAGGGTAGTTCACAGGCATCTCGTAGCCGGCGAATGGCACCATCTTCGCGCCCAGTTCGAGGTGCAAAGCGTGCAACGGCGTCTTGTGCAGAACGGTCGCGGACATGGCGGTACAGGGCATGACGAGAGCGATAATCGGTCCGGTGCGGCCGCAGCAGCGCCGGGCAGGCTCCCTCTGTCCGCTTTACCTGAGAGATTGGCGGCGCGTGTGACCGCAATCCGCTTGCCCCTTCGGTGGGCCCGCTCGCGGCGGACCTCTCTCCAGTGAGAAACGCTTCTACTCGAAGCGAGTGTCAGTCCTTCTGCCTGAGCGTTCCTGCCCCATCATTACACGGGGCATTGCGCCTTCGGCGGCTTCACGTGGAAGCACTCTCCTGACAATAGCGAGTGTAGCAGGGGTTGACCGCGGATGCGACGGCGCCGGCTATCCCGCACGTCAGCGCTTCGTGACAGTCACTCGGGCAAGCCGACTTGCCTGAGCTGGGTACCCATGCGATCCAGCACCGCGGACGAGAACACCATCGCCTTTTTGAACTTGGTGATGGTCAGATCGGGATAGGCCGCGAGCAGATGGGCGAATTCCAGCTTTGCCTCGTCCATGCGGCCCGCTCCGACCAGCGAGGTGACGAGGCTGCGCAGGATCCATACCGCGTGCGGCCGCTCCTGCAATCCGCGCCGGTACAGCGCCACCGCTTCGTCATAGCGCTGGGCGATCTCGTGGGCCGAGCCCATGCCGACATAGTTGTTGAAATTAATCGGATCGAACGGGCTCAAACGCAAGGCACGCTCGAAATTCTCGATGGCGCTTTCAGGGTGATCGGAGTAATTCTCGACCCAGCCCAGCCGGCTCCAGGCCCAGGCCGCGTTCGGATCGAGTGCCACGGCGCGCTCGAGCGTGATGCGTGCCGTGCCGAAATTGCGCAGGAAGGTATGCACTGCGCCCAGCACCGCCAGGATGAGCGGATCGTCGACGCTGAGCTCGGCCGCTTTTTCGGCAAGGCGCAGCGCCGCACTGCGCTCGGTGTCGATATCATCGGTCCAGTTGTAGACCAGGCGCTGGGCATGGCACCACCCGGCGAGCGAGAGGGCCAGCGGATATGCCGGATCGATCGCGAGGGCCTTGGCCAGCAATGCCAGGGCCTGTTCGCTGGCCTCAACTTCGAGCGCCCATGCCAGGGGCATTGCCCGCATGGCGTAGTCATAGGCGCCGAGGTCCTGCGGGCGCTTGCGTCGCGCGCGCTCGATTTCGGCCAGCCGGATCGACGGCTGCAGCGCGCCGACGACTTGTTCGGTGATGCGGTCCTGCAGGTCGAACATGTCTTCCACCGTACCGTCGAATTTGTCCGCCCAGATGTGGATATTGCCGACGGCGTCGATCAGTTGCACGGTGATGCGCAGGCGATTGCCCGCTTTCTGCACGCTTCCTTCGAGGATATAACGCACGCCGAGTTCGCGGCCGACCTCGGTCACGTTTACGGCCCTGCCTTTATAGCGAAACGCTGAATTGCGCGCAATGACAAAAAAAGAACGGATGCGCGACAGGGTGGCCGTGATCGACTCCACCACGCCGTCGGCGAAAAATTCCTGGTCGGGATCACGGGACATGTTGTCGAACGGCAGAACCGCGATCGAAGGCTTGTCGGGCAATGCCAGGCCTGGCGCATCATGTTCTGGTGCTGCGCCGCGAACAGTCCCCGTCTCGCTTGTGCCGCGTAACCGGTAAGCCTGTACCGGATGGGCAATATTCTTGACTTCATGCTCTCCCAGATCCTCGAATGCGCCGGGCCACCGGTCGCGCTGCGCGGCCTGAACGACTTTCGACACCGCGATGCCACCCGGTTCGGCAAGGCTCTCCAGACGCGCGGCGATATTGACGCCGTCGCCGTAGATCGTTCCGTCGCCTTTCTGGATGACGTCCCCGAGGTGCACGCCGATGCGAAACTGCATGCGCTGCTGTTCCGGGACCGCCAGCGCCGCGAGGCCGAGTTCCTCCTGGACCGCGAGTGCGGCGCCGAGCGCCCCCATGGCGGTGTCGAAGATCGCGAGCACCGAATCGCCTGCCATATCGATGATACGGCCCTGATTCGATTCGACGTGCCTGCGAAAGACGGCGCGCGCGGCGTCGAGCGCGATGACAGTGCCACGTTCGTCGGCCGCCATCAGGCGTGAATACCCAGCCACGTCGGCCGCCAGAATCGCCGCCAGGCGCTGCTTCATTTCCGTGCCGGTCACATTGCTGCCTCGGGAAGGTCAATGAGAATAGTACGTCGATAATCAGCCGGACAGGAAATCGACAGCGTCTGTGCAGCATTCGATCGATTATCCTCCCTGGCGTTCGATTGCCCGGCGAAGGCAATGGCCGTGTCGTGGACACCCGTCTGCGGCGCCAGCCCGGGTGCGGTATTCTGGGCGAAATTCATCCCTGGAACGATCAAGCCGGTCGGTTTCGCGGGTCAGCGAGAACCGGCTGGATGTCGCGTGAGCCATCGATTCGCTTTTGCTCCTCAAGCTGGCACTTGTCCCGGCGCTGATCGGCGCTATTACGCTCGCCGGCCGGCAGTGGGGGCCCGGCATAGCCGGATGGCTCTCGGGTTTCCCGATCGTAGCCGGACCGATCCTCTTGTTAGTGGCCCTCGAGCAAGGTGCATCCTTCGCGGCCGCGACGGCCCCCGCCGCACTGGCCGGAGGACTGGCGTGGCTGTCGTTTGCGTTGAGCTATGCTTGGGCTGCCACGTGCCTGTCCTGGCTGCCGGCGATGCTGATCAGCCTGACGGTTTATCTCGTGATCGGGGTGGCCGTGGTGCTGGCTGCGCCGTCGCTATGGCTGGTTGCCGCATGCGTGGTAATCGCAGTGGTGCTTGCGCCACGGCTGTTTCCGCCCGTGCAGCAATACACCGCGCGCGTAAACTCGTCGTCTGCCGAGTTGTTCGCCCGCATGGCGGCAGGGGGCGCGCTGACGGTGGCGGTCACGCGATTGTCGCCGGCGCTGGGCCCCGGATTCAGCGGATTGCTCGCGGTGTTCCCGGTCATGGGCATCGTTCTGGCGGCATTCTCGCACCGCGCGAGCGGAGCCATGTTCACCATTCGCCTGCTGCGCAGCATGGCGTTCGGTTTTTTTTCGTTTACGGCTTTTTGCATCGCCCTCACGCTGGCCTTGCGTACCATGGCGATTGCGGCCAGCTTCGCGTTGGCTCTGGGCTGTTCGCTGACGGTGCATTGTCTCGTGCTGTGGGGCATGAAGCGGGCCTGGCAGCGTGTTGCCGGGCCGGAGCCTGACAAAGGAAGCAAGCATGCGTGATGCCACCGAAGGGAATCTGACCGATGCCGTGCTCGCAAAACTGGAAGGCGCCCAGGATGCGCGCTTCAGGCAAATCATGCACAGCATGATCCGGCACTTGCACGCGTTCATCCGCGAGACTGAACTGACGGAAGCGGAATGGCTCGCCGGCATCCAGTTCCTGACCGCGACCGGCCAGAAGTGCGACGACAAACGCCAGGAATACATCCTGCTGTCCGATACGCTGGGGGTGTCGATGCTGGTGGATGCGATCAACCATCGCAAGCCGCGCGGCGCGACCGAGACGACCGTGCTCGGGCCTTTTTATGTGAAGGGCACCGAGGACATGCCGATGTGGGCGGACATCGCAGGTCAAGCGCCCGGCCAGCCGGCATATGTGCACGGCCGCGTGCTCGACGTCGACGGCAACCCTGTCGCCGGCGCGCTGCTCGATGTCTGGCAAACGGACGGCGAAGGTGTCTACGACGTGCAGCGCCCGGGGGGCAATCAGCGCTATGCGCGTGGCCGGTTCACGACGGCCGCGGATGGACGCTACGGCTTCCGGACCGTCAAACCGGTGAGCTATCCGGTTCCCACGGATGGTCCCGTCGGAAAAATGTTGCTCGGCATGGGGCGGCATCCGTTCCGGCCGGCGCACGTGCACGTGATTGCCAGCGCGCCGGGCTACGAGCGGGTGGCGACGCACCTGTTCGTGGAAGGCGACGCATATCTGGATTCCGACGCCGTGTTCGGCGTCAAGCGTTCCCTGATCGTGGACTTCAGGGCCCACGCGGCCGGACCGACCCCGGACGGGAAGAAATCCGCAGTGCCCTTCTGCAGCGCGCAGTTCGATTTTACGCTGGTACGCGGTCATCCCGATTGATTAGAAACGGCGGATAGGCAATATCACTGCCGCGTCGCGTGAGCGAACGTTGCAGCGTTCGATATTGATGCGCCGCCGGCTCGACTATTAGAATCGCCGGAAACGGGCGCGCCCCTTTTAACGCGCGTCGCGCGCGAGTAGCATCTGCCCCTTGACCTTATAAAGAAAGAAGGAGAACACCATGAAGTCCCGTTCCGCGCGTGTTTTCACACCGATGAGTGCCCTGGCGTTGTTTTGCGCACTGTGGTTGGGCCAGGCGTTCGCCGACGAGACCTGCAATTCGCCCTATACGAGCCGCTTGATCAAAGGCCAGGAGCAATTCCTGCACGTCTGGACGTTGGGCGTCAAGGGACTTGGCGACGGGGCCGACAAACTCGTGACGATCGACTCCGATCCGGCGAGCAAGCGTTACGGCAAGGTGATTCACACTCTGTCGGTGGGCGGGCGCGGCGAAGCGCATCACATGGGTTTCACGGACGATCGCAAGTATCTGTGGGCGGGGCGCCTGGACGACAGCCTGATTTTCGTCATCGATGTCGGAACCAATCCGGCCAAGCCCAGGCTGGTGAAGACGATCAAGGACTTCCAATCCAAAACCGGTTACGTCGGCCCGCACACGTTTTACGCGTTGCCCGGGCGCATGATGGTGCAGGCACTGTCCAATGAGAAGGACCATGGCGGCGTCACCGGCATTGCCATCTACAGCAATCAGGGCAAGCTGGTATCCCGACACGACATGCCAAAAGATATGCCCGAGATTGGTGGCGGAGATGGCTACGGCTACGATATCGGGATCAATCCGCAGAAGAACGCGATGCTGACTTCGAGTTTTTCGGGCTGGACCAATTACATGATGGATCTGGGCACGCTGATCCAGGACGCCAATGCCATGAAGAACTTCGGCGCCACCATGGCGATGTGGGACCTCAAATCGATGAAACCGACCAAGGTATTCGACGTGCCTGGTGCGCCGCTGGAGATTCGCTGGTCGCTCAAACCCGGTGACAACTGGGCGATCACCGCTTCCGCGTTGACCTCGAAGCTCTGGCTCGTCAAGCAGGATGCGCAGGGCGAGTGGCAGGCGAAGGACGTCGCGACCATCGGCGATCCGGCCAAGATTCCGTTGCCCGTCGATATTTCCATCACCGCCGATGGCAAGGGACTGTGGGTCAACACCTTCATGGACGGCAAGACGCGCTACTTCGATCTGAGCGACCCCGAAGCGCCCCAACAGACCTACGAGAAGGTGACCGGCAAGCAGGTCAACATGGTTTCGCAAAGCTGGGACGGCAAGCGCGTCTACATCACTTCGTCGCTGCTGGCGAACTGGGACAAAAAGGGCGCGGACGACGAGCAGTTCTTACGTGCGTTCGATTGGGATGGCAACGAGCTCAAGCAGACCTTCGAGGTGGACTTCTACAAGCTCAAACTGGGCCGTGCCCACCACATGAAGTTCAGCGCCAGGTCCGGCGCGACCGCTTCGCTGGATGCAGCGTTGGAGAAGGTCGCGACCGCGCCTCGATGAGGCGTCCGTGCGGCGCGCTAGGCTACCTGCTGTTGTTCTGCGCAGGTCTGCCGTTCGCGCTTGCACAATCCGCCGCCACGGCACCGGTGCAGGACTTCGTGGCACCGGCGGCCGGCTCTTATGCGTTGCCGCCGATCCAGGAGGCAGCCGATGGTTGGGTGCTGGAGGATAACTGGCTGCCGCGCCGTCTGTCGGGCTATACGCACGGGGCCTTGACGTTGCTGTCTTTCGTTTATACCTACTGCACCGACCCGATCGGTTGTCCCTTGGCTTACGCGACATTCGATACGGTCAAGCGCCGGGTGCTGGTCGATCCGGCGCTGCGCGGCCAGGTGCGGCTGGTGAGCTTGTCGTTCGACCCGGCCAATGACACGCCAGAAGCGATGCGCATGTATGGCGGCGAGCATGCGCGAAGCAAGGCTTTGCCCTGGCATTTTTTGACGACGTATTCGACCCGGTTTCTGAAACCCATCCTCGACGACTTCGGGCAGGATGTCGAAATCGAACTGGATGCGCAAGGCAATCCCACGCGCGCGCGTACGCACATGCTGAAGGTATTTCTGCTGGATCGCGAAGGTCAGGTGCGCGAAATCTATAGCACCGCCTTCCTGCATCCGGACGTGATTCTCAACGACATGAAAACGCTGGCGATGGAGTACACCGCGAAAACCGGCGCGCTGGCGCCGCGATGAACGCGCGCTGGTGCTCGTACGGGATTACCGTGGTGCTTGCGGCCATGGTGCTGCCGGGCGTGTGGCCGTTGCGCGCTGCGCCAGACGGCACCCACGAGCACAGTGCGGCGTTCGGCTTGCCGCCGCTGGCGTTGCCAGCGGCTCTCGCGGCCGATCGCGGCCGCGTGGAACTGGGACGCAAGTTGTTTTTCGACCGCCGGCTCTCTTCCAATGGCACGATGTCGTGCGCCATGTGCCACGTCCCCGAAGAAGGGTTCACTTCTCGCGCATCGCGCACCGCGCTCGGCATCGAGGGAAAAAGTCTGCAGCGCAACGCGCCTTCGTTGCTGAACGTGGCGTGGCAGCCGGCGTTGTTCCACGACGGGCGCGAGTCTTCG
>CBDDRM010000108.1:0-12197 GCA_965233135.1 uncultured bacterium
CATGAAACAGCTGCCGTGATGCTTGAACACTCGCATTTTGTCCGCATGGCCCTGGCGGCGATCGTAGCTGCCCTAATGTTGATGCTGTTTCCACACAGCGCCGCCTTCGCCGCGCCTGCGATGGCCATTTATCGCGGCGAACTCGCCGCGGCGACAGGCCCCGCGCGCAAGATCGAACTGCGCCTCAAAGCCGATGGCACACTGAGCATGATGACCGACCACCGCAACAACCGGGCGCCGGTTACCGAAGAAGGACGATGGAACCCCATCTCCGTGGAACAGATAGACGTCATTCTCGAGCGAAAGGACGGCACGGCCGTGGAGCCTCGCACGCTTCAATTCGTGAAGGAAGGGGACGCGTTGAAGCTCACCGCGGAATCCGCGGCACAACTTGGCGCCAAAAGCCTGCACTTGCAGCGCCAGGTAAACCGGCAGTCGGCTTCTGCCGCGGCGACCATGCCCCTGCTGGGCGCCATCAATGCAAGCGGCATCTGGCGCTGGGAAAGTCTGATCACCGGCACCGAAAAGATTTCGGTAGAACAGCCCGAACGCTACACGCTGGAATTGCAAGGCGATGGCAAGGCGGCAGTACGCGCCGATTGCAATCGCAGCCTCGCCGCCTACAAGCTCGAAGGCCGCGCCATACAAATCAAGCTCGGGCGCATGCCCAAAGCGGCCTGCGCAGCGGGTTCGTTGGCCGATCGTTATCTGAAGGCTCTGGAGGCTGCCGTCGGCCAGCGCATCAGGGGCGATACCCTGTTTCTAGATCTTCCCGGAGAAGGCGGCAGCATGAAATTCGCGCGCGCCCGTTGACATGCCCTTCGATCCCAAAATTCCTGGCGGCGGCGTCGCCCGAAACGTGCTCGGCGGACCTCTGGCTGACTGCAGCAGCAAACCTTTGACAGGTTTCTATCGCGACGGCTGCTGCAACAGCGGCGCCGACGACCACGGCGTTCATTCCGTGTGCGCGCTGATGACGAAGGAGTTCCTGGCGTTCTCGAAGGCGCGCGGCAACGATCTGAGCACGCCCATGCCCGATTTCGGTTTTCCAGGTTTGATGCCCGGCGATCGCTGGTGCCTGTGCGCGGCGCGCTGGCGCGAGGCCCTGCTTGCCGGGCACGCACCGCGCGTGGTACTCGCCTCCACGCATGAGCGCACGCTCGACTTTGTCAGCCTGGAGGATCTGAAGAAACACGCCATAGACTTGCAATGACAGACGCCATGGGCGTTGCGCCGACACCGGATGAAGCGAAAGTGGCGGCAGATTTGCAGCCTGCCCCATGCACGTCGATGTCAAATGCATCCCGCGCAGCGAACTTTGCAAGCCAATGCGGTCAAAACTGCACGGAACATGCATCCGCGGACGCGAGAAAAGGCAGACCGTGGTATTGTCGTCGTGCCGCAACAGCCTGACCGGTCCGTATTTGGTCAATCGAGGAGGTTATGAGTATCAAATTTCGCAGCAAGGAGCTGACTCCCGCGGAAGCGTCTTTCCTGAAATGGCAGTATGGTTTTGACGAGCAGGACGAGCCTTTTCAGCGCGCCTTGTGGCACGCGATCATGCGCGCATGGGAAGCGGATGCCGAGGCTGAGCATCCGCAGCATCTCGACCGGCTCGGCAGCGCCCAGGCATATCCCGAAGAAGTCGCGCTGTACGCCAAGTTCCGCTCCGGGGACAGCGACAACGTCTGGAACGAACTGATCCGGCGCGCCGGCCTGGCCGATCGCCGCACCACCAAGGTCGAGCCCCCGGTCGATCGTCGCCGCCGCAGTGGCGGCGCCCGCGCCTGAAGCGCGGGTGGGCCTGCACGGTCCCCGGCCACGCGCCCGCAGACCGGGCCGCTGCACTCGTTTCGCTTCCCGCATCAGCAATAATTCGCCCCGCGTTTTGTCATGTCACAGACGCCCGCGGCCGGCCCGCGCTTTCTCAGCGCGGGTGAGGCGCTCACCGATCTGATCCGGCAGGACGATGGTCACTGGCTGGCGCGTGCCGGCGGCGCCCCCTGGAACGTGGCGCGATGCATGGCCGCGTTTGGCATTCCGAGCGCATTTGCGGGCAGCATCAGCCGCGACGTTTTCGGCGATGAGATCGCTGCTCTGAGCCGTGAATCTGGAATGCTCATGCATTTCCTGCAACGCCACGACAAGCCGCCGCTGCTGGCGGTAGTCCACGAAATTTCACCGCCGCGTTACTTCTTCATCGGTTCGGACAGCGCCGATCTCGCGTTCGATCCGGATATGCTGCCCGACCAATGGGCAGGCTGCGTCGAGTGGCTGCATTGCGGCGGCATCAGCCTCGCCCGCGAACCGTTGCGCGGCCGGTTGATCGGCATGCTCGAGCAGGCCAAGGCGGCCGGCGCGCGCATCAGTTTCGATCCGAATTTTCGCAACACCATGGATGCTTCCTACGATGCGACGCTCGCGCGCGTCGCAGCCATGGCTGACGTGATCAAGGTTTCGGACGAAGATTTGCGGGGCTTGTTTCGCAGCCCTGATGTAGATGCGGCGCTGGCGAAGCTCAAGCGGCTCAATGGCCAGGCAGCGATCTTGCTGACGCGTGGCGCCGCGGGAGCACAACTGCATGTCGCCGGCCAATGTCTGCAACAGGCCGGCGTGCCGGTTGCGATCACCGATAGTGTCGGCGCGGGCGATGCGAGCGTCGGCGGTTTTCTTTTCAGCCTGATGTCGCATCCGGCCGCGGACTGGACAACGCATCTGCGCTGGGCGGTCGCAGCGGGAACGGCCGCATGCCTGCACGCGGGCGCCACACCTCCTGCGCCGGCCTCAGTCAGAGCAGTGCTCGAAAAACTGGGCTAAAACGTGCCCGATTTTCGCAGCCGCCAGTTCCTGCTCGATCATATCCGCCACACGATGGCCTTCTATCATCCGCGCGCGATCGACCCGCGCGGCGGGTTCTTTCATTTCTTCCGGGACGATGGCAGCGTCTACGACCGGCACACCCGCCACCTCGTCAGCAGCACGCGCTTTGTCTTCAACTACGCGATGGCAAGCCGGCAGTTCGGCGCTGCCGACTATCTGCAGGCCACGCGACATGGCGTGGCTTTCCTGCGCGAACGCCACCGCAATGCCGCCACCGGCGGCTACGCCTGGTTGATCGAGGCCGATCGGGTCGTGGATGCAACCAACCATTGTTACGGCCTCGCATTCGTGCTGCTCGCGTACGCACATGCCGCGATGGCCGGTATCGAATCTGCACACTCGTGGATAGACGAAACCTTCGAACTGATGGAGCGCACGTTCTGGTCGCCGGCAGCTGGACTGTATGCCGACGAAGCGGCCGCGGACTGGAACACGGTTTCCGACTACCGGGGACAGAACGCAAACATGCATGCCTGTGAAGCGTTACTGGCCGCATTCGAAGCCACCGGCCAGACGCGATTTCTCGATCGCGCAGCGCAAGTCGCGCACAACATCACGGTGCGGCAAGCGGCTTTGGCTGACGGATTGATCTGGGAACACTATCACGCGGACTGGTCGATCGACTGGAATTACAATCGGCACGACAAAACGAACATCTTCAAGCCGTGGGGCTTCCAGCCTGGCCATTTGGCCGAATGGGCCAAGCTGCTGCTGACACTGGAGCGTCATGCCCGCGAGTCGGTTGACACCAGGTGGCTCGCTGCGCGCGCCGTCGAATTGTTCGATGCTGCCATGAAACACGCGTGGGACGACGAGCATGGCGGACTTGTGTATGGTTTCGCGCCGGAAGGCAGCGTGTGCGACGGCGACAAGTACTTCTGGGTGCAGGCCGAAGCGCTCGCGGCCGCGGCGCTGCTTGCCACACGCACGGGCGATGATCGGTACTGGCATTGGTATGAGCGCATCTGGGACTACAGCTGGACGCATTTCGTCGACCATGCGTACGGGGCCTGGTATCGCATACTCACGCGTGACAACCGCAAATACAGTGACGAGAAATCCCCGGCCGGCAAAACCGATTACCACACCATGGGCGCGTGTTACGAAGTGCTCAATGTGATCGCGTGAGTTCTGCTCGGACCACCAGAAGCTCATCCCGAGGCGACCTGCCGCGCCGGCTTCAAGGCGAGCGCCGCAGCCGTAGCCAGCAGCAGAGCGGCCGATGCGAGCAGCAACGCGTCGACGCCGTGTCGCGCGTTGGCCACCAGGCTCACCAGCAACGGCCCGGCGATCTGCCCGATCGCGAAGGCGGTCGTCATCGCCGCGATCAGCCGCGAGGCATGTTCCGGCGCGCGCGAGCGCGCTTCCTGCAATCCGGTCATGGTGCCGACCATGAAAGTACCGCCCACGAAGCATGCCGCGATCAGGATGCCCGCCACGCCCGGCAGCAGTACCGGCATCGCCACGCCGACCCCCATGACAACATGCGAAAGCGCCCAGATGGACCGGTTCGACCATCGCGCCGACAGGCGCGCGACCAGCAACGTTGAAATCAGCGCCATCGAGCCGAAGATCGGCCAGGCCCAGCCGAAGACGACCGGGTCGGGCAACATGCGCTTCGCCATTGCGGGCAGAAACGTGCCCGGGATGATGTAACCGAATCCGAGGATTCCGTAACATACAATGATGAGCGCGTGCTCGCGCCACCGGAGCATCGCGGCATCCGGGATGACTGCCGCTCGCGCGCGTGTGGCATCGCGAAAACCTCTCCAGCACAACGTCGCGAGAAGCAGCGCCAATGCGCCCAGTGCCGACCAGGCCTGCGCCGCGCCCCACGCGAAGTGCAGGAACACCAGGCAGGCGCCTCCGCTGAGCGCGATGCCGAAGCCAACGCCGCTGAACACGACGCCACCCAGGCGACTGGCGCCCAGCGCAGCGAGTTGCTCGAGAATATATGCAGACGCGAAGATCAGGATCCACGCGCTCGCCACACCGGCCAGCACGCGCAACAGCAGCCAGACTTGCGGTTGCTGCGTGAGCGCCATTGCCGCGGTCAGCACGATCACCGCAGCGAGCGAGAACCGCACCACCTTGACAGTCGCCGCTCGGATCCAGATTGCCGACAGCGCGCCGAGAAAATAGCCGACATAATTGGCCGAGGCGAGCAGGCCTGCCAGACGCAGCGACACGCCATGATCGGTCTGCATCATCGGCAGGATGGGCGTGAAGGCGAAGCGACCGATACCGATGGCTACGGCCAGTGCCAGCATTCCTGCAAGTGCAAGCGGCAAAGCGCGAAATCGGCTCATCGGTGCGCGGGGTAAGACAGACCCTCGCATCTTAACGCCGCAGGCACTTCGCAAGCGGCGGGTTGCGCGGCAACCAGCCTTGGACTATAAGAACGAACCGGCGCGCCCAGATTGATGCGCCCTCGCATCGCATACAAACCGGAGGCGCTTCATGCATGATCTCGTAATACGCAGTGGCACGCTCATCGACGGCACCGGGGGCCCGCGCCGGGTCGCCGACCTCGCGATCGATGGCGAGAACATCACTGCCGTGGGCGGCGAGATCGCGCAGGGTCGTCGCGAAATCGATGCCGACGGCCTGCTGGTCACGCCCGGCTTCGTCGACATCCACACGCATTACGATGGCCAGGCCACCTGGGATCCGTATCTGACCCCTTCCACGTTCCACGGGGTGACGACGGTTGTGTTCGGCAATTGCGGCGTCGGATTCGCGCCGGTGCGCAAAGGCGCCGCGCCTTATCTCATCAACCTTATGGAAGGGGTCGAAGACATCCCCGGCACGGTGCTGGCCGAGGGCGTGAAATTCAACTGGGAATCGTTCCCGGATTATCTCGATGCGCTCGCGGCCGCGCCCAAAGTCATCGATGTCGGCGCGCAAGTGCCGCACGCGGCGCTGCGCTTTTATGTCATGGGCGAACGCGGCGCCGATCATGCCACCCCACCGACCGACGACGAGATCTCGCAAATGGGCGAATTGCTCGAGCAGGCGCTGCGCGCCGGCGCGCTGGGCTTCACAACGTCGCGCACGATCAAGCATCGTGCCCACGACGGCCGCTTTACACCCGGCCTCTCGGCGCGCGAGCCGGAATTATTCGGGCTCGCTGCCGCCATGAAACGCGCCGGGCGTGGCGTCATCGAAGTCAATTCCGATTTCGGGCCCGGTGAATTCGAGATCCTGCGCGCCGCTGCGGAAGTCTCCGGCCGCCCGCTTTCGGTCCTGTTGATCCAGGTGAACAACGCGCCGGAACTGTGGCGCGAGACACGCGCGCAGATTCACGCGGCCCGCCGGGACGGGCTTGCCGTGAACGGACAGGTCGGCTGCCGGCCGATCGGCGTCATGATGGGCCTGGAAACGACCATGCATCCGTTCTCCACGCACCCGGACTGGCTGGCGATGAATGCGTTGAAGCCGGCAGAGCGCCTTGCGCAATTGCGGCGCGACGACGGTCTGCGGCGCCGGCTGGTCGAGCACCGGCCGGCAGATGAACATACCCAGCGCATCGCCGGAACGATGCACCGGATTTACATCGTGGACGACAGCTACGATTACGAACCCGATCCCTCGCTCAGCCTCGCAGCGCGTGCCGAAGCGTCCCGCAGCAGCCCCTGGGCGCTGGCGCTCGAAGCGATGATGGCCCGCGAGGGCAAGCAGTTGCTGGTGGAGACGTTCGAGAATTATTCCGAAGGCAATCTGGAGAACATTCGAGAAATGCTGCTGGACGAAGCGACGGTCATGGGCATTTCCGATGGCGGTGCGCATGTATGCACGGTATGCGATGCTAGTGCCCCGACTTTCTTGCTCACGCACTGGGCGCGGGACCGCAAGCGCGGCGTTCGCCTGCCGCTGGAGTTTCTGGTGCGCAAGCAGACGCGCGATACCGCGCTGGCCTACGGACTCAATGATCGCGGCGTGCTCGTGCCGGGCTACCGCGCCGATCTGAACATTATCGATTTCGAAAAGCTGGGACTGCGTCTGCACGAAGTCATCTACGACCTGCCAGCGGGCGGGCGCCGGCTGATGCAGCGTGCCAACGGTTACCGTCACACCTTCGTTGCCGGGGTCGAAACCCTGCGCGACGATCAGCACACCGGCGCGCTGCCGGGCCGGTTGCTGCGCTGAGCCGCCCATGGGAAAAGTCTTTCGCGTCGAGTATCCCATTCGCTTCTCGCACTGCGACCCGGCCGGCCAGGTCTACTTTCCGCGATTCTTCGATCTGCTGCACGATGCGATCGAAGACTGGTTCAACACCGGTCTGCAGGAGAAATTCGCCGACTTGCTGATGACGCGGGGTCTGGGCACGCCGACGGTCGGCACTCAGTGCGATTTTCTCAGCCCCGCGCGCTTCGGCGATACGCTTGCCATCGAGCTTTCCATCCTGCGGCTCGGCAACAGTTCCATCGAACTTGGCTTCGCGGCCAGCATCGACGGACGCGCCTGCTTCAAATGCCGCCATACCATCTGCATGTTCTCCAAGGAAACTTCGAAAGCCGTCGCGATACCGGAAGCCCTGCGCGCGCGCATGCAGGAGTACGTCGCCGAAGCCAGATGACGCCGGTGGCTCGTGCAACGTTGGTCGGTGCCGCTGAAGCGGGAACCAAGCGGGCGCGCACTTGCCTATAGGCGATAGAGCCCTTCCATTCGAGGATCAGCAATGAACATGCAAATTGCCGGAATCACCGCCATGATCAGCATGCTGGCTTTGCTGCCGGACTGGGCACCCCTGTCTTTCGCCGAACAGACTTCCGGCAAGGAGGTCGGGCAGAAAGTCGACGAGGCCGCCCAGGCCATCGGCAATTATTCGGCAGAGCAGCGCGACGAGGCGCTAAGAAACGCGAAGAGCGTTCTGGACGACGCCGATACGCGCATCGAGCGCCTGGATAATGAAATGCGCGAGAACTGGGACAGGATGAGTGCTGCCGCACGCGAACAGGCGCTGGAAACGATGAGAACGCTGCGCCGCCAGCGTCTTGAACTGGCCGAGCGCTACGGCGAACTCAAGCGCAGCTCAGTCAATGCCTGGGAAGAAGTCAAACGCGGCTTTGCGAAGAGCTTCGACGAGTTGCGCTCTTCGTTTGCAAAAGCCGCCAGGGAATTCTGAAGCGCGCAGACTTCGGCTGATCGCTGGCACGTTGAGAGACCCGGGTGACCGGGTTTCTTTTTGCCCGGACCGGGCGCAAGTTCCATTGAGCCCCGCGCGTTGCCAAAGACTGCGGCGGCCGCTAATATACGTGCATATGCACGCTTTAGCCGTCCGCGCCCGATGACCCCTTCCGCGAAAGCCGGCGCGGATGCCGCATGCGCCGCCGATGTCCTGCAGCTCAAGAGCTGCACCGCCGCGCGGCTGCGCAAACTGACCCGCCGCGTGACGGCGTTCTACGAGCATCACATGCGTTCGACCGGCCTCAAGCTCTCGCAGTATTCGCTGCTGTCGCAACTGTCCGCCGTACCGAAAACGCTGACGGCTTTGGCAGAACAAATGGAGATCGACCGCACCACGCTCACGCGCAACCTGCGGCCCCTGGTCGAACAGGGGCTTGTCGGCGAGTCAACCGGCACGGACGCGCGCCAACGGTTGTTCGTATTGAGCGCCTCCGGGGCGCAATTGCGCGCGCAAGCGCGACCACGCTGGCGCCAGGCCCAGCGCGCGCTGGAACAGAATCTGGGATCCGATTTCGTCGCCAATCTGCACACGCAGCTCGACCAGGCACTGACGCGCCTCAAACCCTCCCTTCCCGAGGATAACTAGCCATGTCTTCCCGCAGTGAAGCGCGTTCCTACTGGTTCATCGTTTTGCTCGCCGCCGCCTTGCTGATGATCACCATGGGTTCGCGGCAGTCACAAGGCTTGTTCCTCTCGCCGCTGAACACCTCGACCGGTCTGGGCATTGCCACCATCAGCCTCGCCATGGCGATCGGGCAGTTCGTCTGGGGGGCCGTGCAGCCGATCGCCGGTGCGATCGCCGATCGCTATGGTCCGGGGCGCGTGCTGGCGGGCGGCATCATCCTGCTTGCCCTCGGATCGGCGATCACGCCTTACATGACGAGTTCCGCGGGGCTGATTTTTTCCCTGGGAATTCTGATCGCGGCAGGCTCCGGCGCCGGCAGTTTCTCGGTGCTGATCGGTTCGGCCGCGCGGCACATGCCGGCGGAGAAGCGTGGCATGGCGGCTGGCATCATCAATGCGGGCGGTTCGTTCGGTCAATTTGTGTTCGCGCCGATTACGCAAAAACTCATCAGCGGGCTCGGCTGGATGGGGGCGATGTGGTCGATCGCCGTGATCGCCCTGGCCGCTTTACCCATTACCCGGTCACTACGCGGCAAACCCGCCACCGCTGCGCAGCAGGCACAGTCAATGGCGGCCAATCCGGCAGACAAGGGCATGCGCGCTGCGTTGCGCGATGCGCTCAAAAACCGCAGCTATCTGTTGCTGCATGCGGGCTTTTTCACCTGCGGGTTTCACATTGCCTTTCTGGTCACGCACCTCCCGGGCGAGGTGCAATTATGCGGGCTGTCGGCGCAGGTCGCCGGCTGGTCGCTCGCGATCATCGGGCTGGCAAACATTCTCGGCAGTCTGCTGGCCGGCTGGGGCACGCAACGCGTGCGCAGCAAGTACATCCTGTTCTGGATGTACAGCTCGCGCACGCTGCTGATTCTCATCTATCTGGCAGCACCCAAGACCGCCCTCACGTTCTATCTGTTCGCCGCGGGGTTGGGACTGACCTGGCTGGCAACGGTGCCGCCGACCGCCACCATCGTCGGCAAGCTTTTCGGTTCGCGCTATCTGGCCACTTTGTTCGGCCTGACGTTGCTCTCCCACCAGATCGGGGCCTTTCTGGGCGCATGGCTGGGCGGCCTCGCCGTGGTGAACCTGGGCGACTACACGGTCATGTGGTATCTGGATGCCGGGCTGGCCGCGCTGGCGGCCCTGGTTAATCTGCCGATCCGCGAAGCGCCCATCGCGCCCCGGCTGCAGGCGGCCTGAATCTTCACCCTTGCGGCGAATCGCGTAACATGCGCGGTTCGCGCCCGCACCTGCGCGCACCACGCGGATTTTCTGAATGGATGACGAAGGCGATTGGGCTTTTCCCAAGGAGTTGCAACCGCGGCAGGAAGACCTGCGGTTCGATCTCGACCTGGCACTGGAAACCGTCGTACTGGTGCGCTCCGAGATTCCCGACGACGCGTTCACGGCTTCCATCCTCGGCACCGAGCGCGCGGGCAACGGCATCGTCATTCGTGACGACGGCCTCGTGCTGACGATCGGCTATCTCATCACCGAAGCACGCACGCTCTGGCTCACGACCACCAGCGGCATCGCCATAGCCGGATACCCGCTTGCTTATGACCAGGTAACCGGCTTCGGACTGGTGCAACCCCTGGGCAAATTCGACGTACCCGTGCTTGCACGCGGCAGCTCGGAGTCGTGCAAAGTCGGAGACGACGTCATCGTCATCGGCCACGGCGGAATATCCCATTCGTTGAAAGCGAAAATTGTCGCGCGCCATGAGTTCGCGGGATATTGGGAATACGTGCTGGACGCGGCACTGTTTACCGCGCCGGCCCATCCGCAATGGGGAGGCGCGGCCGTCGTCGGCATGGACGGGCGTCTGATCGGCATCGGCTCGTTGCTCGTCGAGGAGTTAAGCGATGGCAAACAGACCCAGTGCAACATGATCGTGCCTATCGATTTGCTGGACCCGATCTTTGACGACATGACCAGGCTGGGTCGCGCCGATCGCGCGCCGCGGCCGTGGCTGGGAATGTACGCGACCCAGGCAGAAGGCCATATCGTGGTGGGCGGGCTCGCGCCCGGGGGCCCGGCACATCGCGCGGGCGTGCGCCAGGGCGATCTGGTGCTGGAAGTCGCTGGTCAGCGCGTGAATTCTCTTGCTGATCTGTTCCGCAAAGTCTGGGCGCTCGGCCCGGCCGGTGTCGAGATCGTGCTGACCCTCGCGCGCGAAGGCGCGCAACTTACGGTGCATCTGCGATCGATCGACCGTAACGACCTGCTCAAGAAACCCCAGATGCACTAGAGGTTGCCCGACGCTCATGGCGTGAGCCCGGCATCCCCTTGTGGGACACGACATTCACGGGCCTGCCCCGATCGTCACGACCGTCACGCGCGAAGCCACCGTCACGCGCGAAGCATCTCTTTCCTCCGCCCCCGGCTTCGGCTCAACAGCAGCAGCGCAATCGTCATGTTCACCAGGTTCCAGGCGATGCCGTTCATGAAGGCGACACGGTAAGAGCCCGTCAGATCGAAGATCACGCCGGACATCCAGCCGCCGAGCGCCATGCCCAGCATCGTCGCAGTGAGCACGATGCCGATGCGCGTGCCGGCCTCTTTAGGCGAGAAGTATTCACGGATGATAATGGCGTAAGACGGCACGATGCCGCCCTGGAACAGCCCAAACAGGGCAGAGATGACGTACAACGAAACGAGTCCGTCGAAGGGCAGAAACAAGAACAATGCCACGCACTGCAGGCCGGACCCGATCAGCAAGGTGCGCAGTCCGCCTACGCGGTCCGAAACCAGGCCGAAGACGATGCGGCTGACGATGCCGCAGGCCAGCATCAGCGACAGCATTTGCGCTCCACGCGCCGCGCCGTAACCGAGGTCGCCGCAATAGGCCACGAGGTGAACCTGCGGCATCGACATCGCCACGCAGCAGCCGATGCCGGCGACGATCAGCAGATTCTGCAGCGCACGCGGCGACAGTCCCAGCGGACGCACCCGTTCCAGCATTTGCAGCGAGCTTGCGTCGGGCTCGACCTCAACGGGCAATCGCTTGCGCAGCATCAGCATGAGCGGTGTCATCGTCACTACGCAGAACGCGGCAATCCCCAGCAAGGTATGGCGCCAGCCATTCGTCTCGATGAAATGCTGGATCACGGAGGGCCAGATCGCGCCAGCCAGATAGTTGCCGCTGGCAATGATGGCCACCGCGATGCCGCGCCGGCGCGCAAACCATTGCGAGGTATCCGCGAGCAGCGGGGAGAACGTCGCCGAACTGCCGAAGCCGATGAGCAAACCGTGCGCAATGGAATATTGTCCCAGCGAGGATGCCGATGCGGCCACGACGTAACCGAGCGCAAGGCAGATCATCCCGATGAGCAGCGGCGGCAGGATGCCTATCCGATCCGACAGGCGTCCCAGTGCGATGCCGCCGACGCCAAAGCCCAGCATGGTCAGCGTATACGGCAGCGAAGCATCGCCGCGGGCCACGCCGAAGTCGGCCTGTACCGCCGGCAGCGCCACGACCACCGACCACATCCCCACCCCGCCGA
>CBDDRM010000109.1:0-3374 GCA_965233135.1 uncultured bacterium
CACCTACGGCCATTGCGTCGATACTGGTGGCAAGGCCGGTGGCGGCAAGACTCCAGAATCCATGCCTGCGCCTGGTGTCGTCAGGTGCGCCTGCTTGGCTTTGCGGTTTCAGTCCGACATAGATCATGTGCAGGCCGAGGATGCTGAGCAGCGTGAAAGCGATCCAGTGGTCCCACGCAGCGACGTACTTTGATGCCGCCAAACCCAATAGCCATCCAACAAATGGGGTCAGACCCTCGATGGTGCCGAAAATAACCCCCGCGCGAAGCGCTTCCTGAAAGCGCGGCTTGTCCATGGCCGCGCCCTTGCCGACGGCTGCGGCAAAAGCATCGGTCGACATTGCAAGTCCAAGAAGGAAGATCGAAAACGGATGCATGACGTACTGGGTCCGGGTTGACGACAAAGCTGTATTGTCAGCGACCTCTGCTGCCGATTGCGGCCCATGCGCGACGAACAGGCCGCGCATCGGATGCCGTATGACGCCTCAGCTGCGCAGCCGGACGCCGCAGGGGAACGGTCGGGACGATCACGAGGTTGGGCGTCGCTTGCCTCATGAGGCGAACTTCACCACCCGCAAAATCTCCTACCTGGGCTTCTGGGTCAGGTACCGGAGTTGGAGTGAAGACATGCGAGCACTTCTGCGAAGGGAGGCATTGCCTCATGGATCACTCCGTACGTTGGTGCAGGCTCCCATGAGGCCTTCGATCCCACGAAAAAATGCACAGCGATTTCGAGAACGCCTGGATCTTCCAATAACCCCGCCGGGACCCAGGCATACGATGTACTTTGGATGCGGTTCGGGACGGGCGAGCCGCAGCGGCAGCAAAAGTTGGACCGAAAACCTGTGGGCTTGACGTAGGAATGGATCAGCTCCTCGCCCGTGAGCCACCGCACCTGCTCTTCCTTGACGATGAATGCTGCATTTGCGGCTGCGCCGCTTTGCTTGCGACAGAGCGAGCAATGGCACTGATAGAGCTTCTGAGGCGGAGCTTGCACCTCGAACTCGATCTCGCCACAAAGGCATTTTCCTCTCATGACGGACTCCTGAGGCACTTATTGGTTGATCGGCGCCAGTCGAAATGCCTGAACCTTAAACTCCTTGCCACCCACCACACTCAGTTTCTGCGCTTCGGTCTCATGAAATCCGTGTGTCGCAGCAAGTTGCGCAAGTAACTCCGGGCGCACAAGATGCATTGCCGACGAAAGCGCACCAAGGCTCGCGAACGGCGATGGCGTTATCTCTGCAATCGTGGTGCTCGGCAGTTGCACTACCGTGAGCAGCGTTCCGCCAGGGCACAGCATTGCTTGAATCCTAGCCAGCACCGCGTCCGCATCTACGTACTCGAGCAAGAGGCCAGCAAAAACCAGCTCAACCGGCGCGAAGGCAAACTCATCCTTTTGAACATCCCCCACGAAAAGCTCAAGTAGTGGTATGCGATGACCGAAGCGCTCACGCGCGTGCAGAACGTAATCAGGATTGAGATCCACACCAACTACACGTTGCGTCACCTTGCTGGATACTCGATCAAATCCATTGCCTCCCGCGCATCCAAGAACTGCGACCGAGCGCGGCGCGTACTTGTCGAGCGCACTCGCAAAAAGGTCGGACAGTAACTGCGCCTGGCCAACTTTTGGCAATGCCATATGGCCTTCGTAGTCGGCCAACGGGATATCGAGCCACGGATTCCTCATAACGCCCAACGCTCCACCGGATCAGCACGCCGGCTGTACGTGCGCCGAAGTGCAAACGCCCCCCTGGCCGCTAAAGCGACCGCGACGAATACCTCTTGTCTCAGGTTTGGCATGGCGAGCGCTGACGCGGTGGCATCTAATGCCGCGCGTAATTGGCCCGAAACCGCAGCGCGAAGTGCTGGCGCTCTAGGTCCGTGTTCACGCGCGTGCTGGGCGGCGCGAGTATGTAGGCTCTCATCCAGGAATCGACTCCAAGACTGCTACAAGGGCGTCGATCGCGTGAGAATTCAATGTCCTCTCGCGCCGTGACTCTGACTCACTCCACAATCTTCCAGTAGGAGTCTTTGCGTATCACCTTGCCGCCCTGGAACTCGTAATGATCACTCCCTCGCACTTCTACCTTGCGGCCATCCCTCGTCGTTCCAGTTAGCAACCACTCTGAGACGCCCATGTGACCCGATACCCAATGCCGATCGTCGCCATAGTGAACGTCAGGGGTCGTTTCGAATCTTATCGACAACCCCTTACGCACGGCGTCCTTTCCGGTGAAGCGGGTACCCCATGGCTTGTTGCCCCTCGGCATATCCAGCGAAGCATCCTCGGCAAAGAGCGCCATGATCCTGTCCAAGTCGTGCGCATTGAATGCCGCAGTGAGCTCGAGAAGCAATTCATAGTTGGTCTTCTCCTCGTCAGTCATGATCGCTCTCCTTGGGGATTCCGCAAGAGCAGGGGCCAATACTGCAAGCAGAAAAAACGTTGCTACGGTGTTTGTCCGACGGACCATGCCTGCTCCTCCCATCAGTATGCTTCACCAAATAGATCGCTTCCAGCAAGTTGGTAGCCCGGCTCCAACTTCTATTCGTGACGGCATGCAAGCCACACAACATTCGCGTTTGCCGCGCCGTGCGCAGCGCGTAGCGGGCGTGAAATGCGTCGGTCAACAACGCGGCGTAGGCCTCACCGCAATCCCGTGCTTCACTTGGCTGACGCATCGGTTTGTATGACACCAAACATCAAGCCTCCCGGTTCCGCGCAGGTGGCGTACCAGCCTATCCCCGGAATCGGAATCTTCCCTTCCACGATCTTGCCGCCGTTGCGCTCTACCTGCACCAGTACTTCCTCGAGATTCTGAACGGGGATAGTCACCTGCGTTGCGGGTCTTCCGGCCGCCAGCGGCGCGTCCTTGATAGCGCCCATGCCGCCATCAATCCCGGGCTCTGAAGCGTTGCCCGCCTGGATTCGGTAGTACTCGTACGGCATAGGAAACCTCTCGAAGCGCCAGCCGAGAACGAGCTCAAAGAAGCGCCGCGCTTTGGGAAGATCACCAACGGTAAGGTCAAAGTAGGTCGGCTTCATGATTAACCCAGCGCGGATCTCATGAGGCCCAACGCCTTGCTGTGCCGAGGGCCCGCACGGCGGCTGATGAGGCGCGACTCTTGCGCATCGGCACGCGCATGGGGTTATACGACAGGCTTTCCATTATTGCGTGTACTCCCCTCTACCTTTCGGGTATTGCTTCTCCCACTCGCGACCGTTGAACTGGCTGATGCTCATCTCTTCGACCGTGCCCGGGTCGAGACAACGAGCATTAACACTGAAGCCATCGGGATGCGAACGCGGCACGTAGAATGACTTGATGCCGCAAACCGAACAGAACAAGTGCTTCGCCGTGTGAGTGTTGA
>CBDDRM010000110.1:0-15875 GCA_965233135.1 uncultured bacterium
GCATCGTGACGCCGACAACGGGAACGGTTCTGGCGGACGGACACGATATCGTGCGCGACTTTCGTCACTCGCGATCCATGATCGGGCTGGTCCCACAGGAATTGCACACGGACATGTTCGAGACGGTCCTGAACACCGTGAAATTCAGCCGCGGCCTGTTCGGACGGGAACGCAATCCGGCGCATATCGAAAAAGTGCTGCGCGATCTGTCCCTGTGGGACAAACGCAACGACAAGATCATGACGCTTTCCGGCGGCATGAAGCGTCGCCTTCTCATCGCCAAGGCGCTGGCGCATGAACCGCAGATTCTGTTTCTCGATGAACCCACGGCGGGCGTGGACGTCGAACTGCGCCGGGACATGTGGACGCTGGTGCGGCGGTTGCGCGACGGCGGCGTGACCATCATCCTGACCACGCACTACATCGAGGAAGCCGAGGAAATGGCGGATCGCATCGGCGTCATCAGCAAAGGCGAGCTGATCCTGGTCGAGGAAAAGACCCGCCTCATGAAAAAGCTCGGCAGGAAACATTTGACCTTGCACCTGCAGGAACCCATGACGCAAATTCCCGCGGCGCTCAAGGACTGGCCGCTCGTGCTCAAATCCCAGGGTTACGATCTCGAGTACAGCTTCGATTCGAACGTGGAAAGCACGGGCATCCCGACGTTACTGCGAAAGCTCGGCGAACTGGGGATCGGTTTCAAGGACCTGCAGACCGAGCAGAGCTCGCTGGAGGACATTTTCGTGAGCCTGGTGCACAAGCGATCGTGAGTACGCCGGCGGCCATTCCCGCTTTCAATCGCCACGGCGTTCTGGCCATTTACGCGTTCGAGCTGGCGCGATTCCGGCGCACCTTCTGGCAAAGCCTGGTTACCCCCGTGATCACCACGTCGCTCTACTTTGTGGTGTTCGGTGCCGCGATCGGTTCGCGCATGAACGAGGTGAGCGACGTGCCCTAC
Organism: uncultured bacterium; assembly: GCA_965233135.1. Lineage (GTDB taxonomy): Bacteria > Pseudomonadota > Gammaproteobacteria > Burkholderiales > JACQAP01 > JACQAP01. The sequence goes on from CBDDRM010000110.1 coordinate 959, forward strand.
GGCGCCTTCATCGTGCCGGGATTGATGATGCTCACGCTGTTTACCGAGAGCCTCAACAACGCCTCTTTCGGAATTTATCTGCCCCGATTCACCGGCACCATTTACGAGGTGCTCTCCGCGCCGGTTTCGGCGCTGGAGATCGTGCTCGCTTACGTCGGCGCGGCTGCCACCAAATCCATCCTGCTGGGGCTCGTGATTCTGCTGACCGCGACGCTATTCGTGCCGATCCGCATCGAGCATCCTGTCTGGATGATTGCGTTCCTGGTGTTGACCGCGGCGACCTTCAGCCTGTTCGGATTCGTGATCGGCATCTGGGCCAAAGGCTTCGAGCAACTGCAGTTCATCCCGATGCTGGTCATCACCCCGCTGACGTTTCTGGGGGGCGCGTTCTACTCGATCGACATGCTGCCACCGGCGTGGCGTACCGTCAGTCTGTTCAATCCGATCGTTTACCTGATCAGCGGCTTCCGCTGGAGTTTCTATGAGACTTCAGACGTCGGCGTGGGCATCAGCCTGGCGATGACGCTCGTGTTCTTCCTGATTTGCCTGGCTGCGGTAGGGTGGGTGTTCAAGACGGGTTACCGCCTGAAGAGCTGATTCCCGGTCTGTCAGACCTGGGCGATCCGGAAACTGTTCTTGCCCGAGCGCTTGGCCTCATAGAGCGCCGCATCGGCGGCCTTCATCAGCGTATCGGCATCGCGGCCGTTCTCCGGGAATATGCCGATTCCGGCGCTGGTGGTCACGCGCACGGTGCGCCCGTCGATTTCGAGGGGTTGCGACACGGCATCGATGATTTTCGCCGCCATGATGGCGACGTCTTCGCGTCCGTGGATATGCGGCAGCGCCATCACGAACTCGTCACCGCCGAGTCGGGCGACCGTGTCTTCTTCGCGCACTGTCCCGGTCAGGCGCCGCGCCACGGTCCTGAGCAGGGAATCGCCCGCACCATGCCCCAACGTATCGTTGATCTGCTTGAAGCCATCGAGATCCATGTAGACCACCGCCATGTGGCTCTTGTTGCGGCGCGCCTGCGCCACGGCCATCGACATCCGGTCCACCAGCAAGCGCCGGTTCGCCAGGCCAGTCAGCGGATCCTGTAGCGCCAGCGACTCCAGCATTCTGCCGTATTTGCGCGTTTCTTCATGCAACAGGCGCACTTCGAGCATGTTATAGACGCGTCTTAGCAGCTCCGGAGGGTCGAACGGTTTGCTGATGAAATCCTTTGCCCCGGCTTCCAGCGCATGCAGCTTGTGGTCCGGATTCGCGGTGATGGCCAGCACCGGCAGGTAACTGCCCGCTTCCAGTTCGATCTGTTTGAGCCCGTCCATGACTTCGAATCCATCGAGTTCGGGCATTTGCAGATCGAGCAGGATCAGCGCGTAGCCATTCTTGCGATGCAGATCGCAGACTTCGTGAGGATTGCTCGTCGCGTCGACTTCGCTGTAGCCCGCCAGGCGCAACGTCTGCTCGAGCACGAGCAGATTCTCTTCGTTGTCATCGACAAGAAGAATGCGGCCATTGAGAATCTCGAGGGCGCCTACCATTTGCGTCGTACCGACAAAAGACCTCCATCGCCAGCGCTACAGGGGGCTCTCGTAAACCGTTAGTGCCTGCACAGAAAATGCAGGACAGCCCAGAGAATTGGCTCCGGGAGAACGGAAAAGTTCCGTAGTTCCGCGGAGCATTGCAAAAGTACCGCGAAATGCGGTGCGCCAGCGCGGGGATTGCATGGTCCGTTCGGCACGCCCACAGGAAGGGGGCGAACAGCGGGCCCGCGGAGCCCCGGGGGCGAGGAGAGTGGAGAGAAGCGCCAGGAAAAGGTATCGTTTCGCAGCACGCTTTCATCCATCGACCCCAATGAAAATCGCGACCTGGAACGTCAACGGCATCCGCGCGCGGCAAGCGCAGTTCTGCGAATGGATCGATCGGGATCGCCCCGATATCGTATGTCTGCAGGAACTCAAGGCCGAGGCGGCGCAGATTCCCCAGCAATGCAAGCACGTCGATTATCACGTGTACTGGCACGGATTGCGCGCCTACTCCGGCGTATCCCTGCATGTCCGCAAAGGCCTGTTCGGCGCCGATCCGGTATTCAGTCACCCACAGTTCGACATGGAGTCACGTATCGTGCAGGCGGCCTTCGGCAAGCTTGTCGTCGCCTCGGTGTATGTGCCCAACGGCGGCAAGGACTATCCGGCAAAGCTCCAGTTCGTGACGCAACTGGCAGCCTGGGCGAAGGCGCTGCATGACACCGGACACGAATTGATCCTGTGTGGCGACCTGAACATTACGCATACCGACCTCGACGTCCATCCCAAGGAACGAAAAGCCGGGGTGATTGGCCAGCGCCCCGAAGAGCGGGAGCTATTCGACGTCCTGCTTGGCGAACACCTGGTCGATGTAGGCCGCAGGCTCGACCCCGACAATCCGAATCTTTTCACCTGGTGGGCGCCATGGCGCAACATGCGCCAGCGCAACATCGGCTGGCGCATCGACTACATTCTGGCGTCGCCGGGAATAGCCGCGCGCGCACAAAGCTGCGTCGTGCATGCCGATTTCGGCACGAGCGACCATGCACCGGTGATTCTGGAGACGCACTGAACTGGACGCGCCCGGTGGCGAACCGGCGCATGTGTTCAATCCAGGGCGCTGCGCCCAAGACGTTCCGGCACTCGCGGGGCAATACCCCCGGGCCGATAACGGGCGAGGCCTCCCGGGTCGAAGGCCGCATCTTCACCGCCAACCGTTCGGCCTGAATGAACTTCGCCACGCCAGCCTCCCGTTTCGCGGCCGCGTTCTTCCAGGAACTGCTTGAATTCCAGAACCACCCGATCGAAGCTTCGCGACAAAATGCCCATGGCGCTGCCAACTTTCTCCACAGCAGTTTGGGGTTCGTATCGCATTGCCAGCGAAATTCTCGTGCGATCGCTGGCCAGCGGCTCGAACCTTACTTCGCCCGCATGGGGAACCCCGGAAATGCTGCGCCACGCAATGACCCGATCCGGGATCTGCTCGACAATCTCCGCGTCCCATTCCGTACGATGCCCGGCGACCGATACGCGCCAGTGAACGTGCGTGTCGTCGAGTTGCACGACTTCTTCCACGCCGTGCATGAAGCGCGGAAAAAACTCGAGCTGCGTCCACTGATTGTAAGCCGCGCGCACCGGAGCGGTGACCTCGAACGTCTTCTCGAGTTTTTCCATGCGTCGCCTCCAGGCGCGATGAAAGTCGGGGCCCAACAAGCGGGCCCCGATTTCAAACCGCGAACTTACCGGTATTGCTCCGTGCCATCCGATGCCGATTCAGTTCCAGCCATCGGTTGTGCCGACGGGGACAACGCGTCCGCAAGTGCGGCCGAAGCGCTCTGCACCTGCTGGAGGTTATTCTTCGCCTCCTCCGCGTTCTGTTGCGCGCGCTGCACGACGTTGGTTTGCGAAACGCCGGTTACGCCACGCTCCGTCAAATCATTGCGCAGTGCGGTACGCACATCTTCAAGATTGCGCAGCAGACGATCGAGGGACGTCTGTGCAGTGTCGTAGGCACCCTGCACGTTGACCGTGCGTTGCTTGACCGCCATACGCCCGTCCTCGCTGTTGTCCCGCAGATCCTGGTTCTGGATGTCGTTGTTCTGCTTCTGCCACGCGCTCAGATAGGCTTCCCCTTCCGTGCGCATGAACGCACCGTCCTTGCTGATGACTTCCGCCTGCTTCTTGAGCCGGTCAACTTCATTCGAATAGCGGTCGAACGCCTGCTGCAACTGCGCGCCGTCGGCCGACATCATGTTGTTTAGAGACATCATCGTGGCGTCGATCTGGTTGTTCGTCGCCCAGACGTCACCGCTCACATCCCGCGCCTTCTGCTCCGTGGCGAGTTTGCGGTCGACTTGCGTAGTGGCGCATGCGCCGACGCTCAATGCGGCGATTACGATGAAGGGGACGATTAAATGCTTACCTGGACTCATGGCATTGCTCCTTTTGCTGGTTGGGAGTTGGGCGGCTCGATCCAGATACGTGGAAAGCCGGCGTGTCGCCCCGGAATCGGCGCAAAGACCGTGCCGTACGGTGGATCAATGAGTTTGCTTTCTATGGCCATACAGGCGCCTTCGGAGGTGGCAACTGGGGACCGGCTCGCAGTGTTACGACGCGTTTCTCGCCTAAACGCCTGTCATGCCTGCGTAACGTGCATTCATGGCGCTTTTGAGATCCAGGATCGACTAGGTCTTCGCTCGTCCCGCAACGGCGCTTTTCCCCTGAAATGCCCGGAGCGAGTCAATGAACCGCCCCGGATCCAAATAAAGGGATTGGCCTACCTGTTAAACCGCGCACACCGGTAAATCGTTCTGCGATGTTGTAAGACGGTAAAAGCAACTGTTGTCGGGGAAAAGGCAAGTCGTGAATACGCCGGCGCGGGCAGCAGCTCCGGCTGTCGATCGCGGCAGTGGTGCGCGCGTGCGGCGTCCTCGTAGATCATCTTGCCCCGTGCCTTGTGTTCGGCGTGCAACACGCGCGCAAGATCGAGTATTTTCGTCGCCTCGCAGTTCGTACTCGGCCTTCAACTTTTGCGAGATGTGACCGGCATCGACCATACGCTGGAAACTTTTGTAGTCCAGCGGCGACAGCATGGTCGCGTGCCGCCGCACCTTGCTATTGTGTTCTGATCGGCATCTTCCGCGGTCGTCTCACTTCATCGACGTGTGTCGATCCGACGAATACGGCGCCCGGCCATTGCAGTGCTAGTGCCAATGCGATGGATGTTCTCTCCACTGTCGCCCCCAGCGTCTTGCGCCATATCGCAGCCATTCGGCGGACATGCTCGCCTAATCAAGAACCTTTACGCGCTGGCATTGCTCAATAGGCAGTGATCCATTTCCATTACTGGTACTTGCTCATCGGCGCGATGCTGCTGCTCGTCGTGCTGAGCAACACCACCGTGAAGCGCTTGCCGGTGAGCATGGCCATGATCTATCTGGCGATCGGCTGGGTTCTGGGGTGGCTGGGCTGGATCGATATTGATCCACTGGATCGGAGCAATCTGCTCGAAATCGCCGCCGAGATCGTGGTCATCGTGTCTCTGTTCTCCGCTGGCCTGAAGTTGCGTGTTCCGCTGCGCTCGCATCTCTGGCAGTTGCCGATCGGTTTGTCCACGGCATCCATGGCCATTACCGTTACCCTGGTCGCTTTCGTGGGCGTGTTCTTTCTGGACCTGAAAGTCGGCGTCGCCGTACTGCTCGGCGCGGTGTTGGCACCCACCGATCCGGTCCTGGCTTCGGACGTGCAGGTTTCCGATCCGGGCGATAGCGACCGGTTGCGTTTCGCATTGACAGGGGAAGCCGGACTCAACGACGGGACCGCTTTTCCATTTGTCATGCTTGGCCTCGCCTTGCTCGGTCTGGAGAATTACGGCGCCCATCCCTGGCAAGGCTGGGCGCTGCACTCGCTGTGGGCGGTCGGGGCCGGATTGGCGATTGGGGCGATCCTCGGCAAGGCGGTCGGGCAACTGGTCGTATATCTGCGCCGGCGCCATCTCGAAGCCGTGGGCTACGATGACTTTCTTGCACTCGGGCTCATTGCGGCTTCCTATGGCCTCGCCCTGGCGTTGCACGCCTACGGATTCCTCGCCGTGTTCGCCGCCGGCCTCGCGCTGCGAACCGTGGAACGCGATCTGAGCGGCAGACTGCTGCCGTCGGACACTAGCGAAGTGCCCGGCAAGGACGAGCACATTGCGAGTCATCATGAGCATGCCCCAGCTTACCTGGCGGCCGCCGTGCTGCAGTTCAACGAACAACTGGAGCGTCTGGGACAACTCGCGATGGTACTCATCACGGGCGCTTTGCTCAGCCGCGCTGAATTTTCCGTTTCGGCCATCGTCTTCCCGCTGGTGCTGTTCTTCATCATTCGACCCGTCGCAGTCGCGCCCTTCGCGGTGGCCTCGGGCATGAGCCGGCTTCAAATCACGATGACGTCCTGGTTCGGCGTGCGCGGCATCGGCTCGCTTTATTATCTGTTCTACGCGATCAATCAGGGCGTGCCGGTCGACAACGCCGAATGGCTGCTGAACACCGTGTTGTGGGTGATCGGCGTCTCCGTGCTTCTGCATGGCATTTCCGTAACCCCGATGATGAAACAGTACAAGAACGACCCGGAGGCGGATTAGCCGGGCACGACTCTTCGATCGCGGTCAGGGATTGAACGCCCATGCCCCGGACGCTGACAAACATTCGTGGAAGTTACACACGCAAACCGGCTCCCCGCCGCGTAAACAATTGCACTGGAGGCGACATGACAAGCAACAGCACCCTGGACCCGGAAAATTTTCCCGAGAGATCGCGTACGGTTAAAAAACCTAACGACACTCCCTCACTCGGCCCGAGCGACAGCTCCGACAGCGGTTCGGATCTGGCGGGCGTCGGCCCGGATATCGACGACGAACTCGTTCCCGACGAGAACAGCCGTGCGCGCAGCGACGAGAGCGACCGTTACGGAACCGGCGAACGGCGCAGCGCGCGCAAGGATACTGCCGCGGCAGCGGCGAGCGACATCGACGTGGATCGCGTGGTCGGGCCTGCTGAAGCCGGGTTAGGCGGCGGCCTGGATCAGGCAGAGGAAGCGCAATTGGGTGTCACCGACGAACAGTTGGCGCGGCGCAGGCGCGACAGCGGGATCTCCGACGGTAAACATCGACGCTGAGCCTACAGGATTCGCGTACGCGCCTCGGGTGTTTGGCCGATCTGAATGCGCATACTCGTGTCAATTCATCGGCGTAACAAATCGTGACGCCGCGGCGAAAACGTGCCCGGGAACCGGCCGCGGGAGCGCGTGTCAACATCGCCTGCAACGTCGACAAGAGTCGAGTTAGCGATCCGGTTCGACCATCGGTTACCCAACCAAAATAACGCTCGATCAGGAGGTGGGGAATGAATACGACCGTGCAGAAAGATCTGGAAGTCATCCGTGGTGCCACCAACATTGCAAACGCGATTCGTTCCGAACTGGTCCACCGGGGTTTGCGCCAGGAAGAAATCGGGCTGGAGTGGATGCCCGATCCGCGCTTCATCCCCCTTCCGGATGCCCCCGAACTCAAGGCCGAACTCGCCGACGTGGGCTCCGTGCAGCAAATGTTCTCGCGCGAAGAGCTCGAAGTGTCCAGCGAACAGGTCGAGCGTCAATCCGTAGTAGCGAAAATCAATCTGGTCGTCGAAAGCCTGCAAGCCGGCCTGCCCTGAGATGTGACCGCGCTTGCGGACCGCTCCGGCGCGCGGACCTCCAAAGATCGAACACCGATACGCACGACGTCGGGGTCGATTGATCGCCACCGGTTCCCAGCGATTCGATAGGTAATCCGCGGCGGTTGGGTAATAATTCGCGGATGAGAGCCACGTTTCGATCTGTCGCGCGCCGCTGGCCCAAAGCAAGCTATGCGGCCCAGATCGCGAGTCTCGGCCTGATCTACTTTCTTGCCGCGAAGGCATCGCTGACGCTGGCGATTCCGCCGGGTTATGCGACTGCTTTGTGGCCCCCCTCCGGCATCGCGCTCGCTGCTGTACTCCTGCTGGGGTGGCGCATCTGGCCGGGCATCTGGATCGGCGCGGCGCTTGCCAACGTTACGGTGCAGGGATTGCCCCTGTTGGCCGCGTGTATCGGCACCGGCAATACCCTCGAAGCGGTCGTTGCTGGCGCCCTGGTACGGCCCTTCATTACGCAGCGCGGCGAGTTCGACAGCGGCGAAGCAGTGGTATTTTTTTCGTTCGCCAGCGCGCTCAGCGCCGTCATCGCGGCAGTTACCGGCACGCTTTCTCTGACGCTCGCCGGAACGCTTCCACTTGCCGCATTCAGTTCGAACGTGTGGACCTGGTTTCAAGGCGATGTGTCCGGAATGGTCATAGTCGCTCCCCTGCTCCTCGCATGGTGGGGGCGGGAAAGCTCGCCCTGGCCCATCGCCAAGTGGATCGAGGCAGGTGTGCTTGCGTCGCTGCTGCTGGTCGTGTCGTTGGGGATATTCATCGGCTTTGCAGCCGTTCCAGTGCTGCCATTGGCATTCGCTACATTACCGTTCCTTGTCTGGACGGCGATTCGTTTCGAACAGCGCGCGACGATGGCTGCCATCGCCCTGATCAGTGCGGTCGCCGTCTGGTCCACAGCACAAGGCAAAGGTCCATTCGCGCTGAACTCGACCGAACTCTCCAGTCTGTTGTTGCTGGGGTACACCGGCACGCTCGTCATGACGGGACTCGTCCTGAGCGCCGTCATGGGCCAGCGCGATCGGGCAATCCGCGCCGTTCACCAACGTATGGCGGAGTTACAGGAGCGGGAGCGCCAGCTCAACGAATTCCTGGCCATGCTCTCCCACGAGCTGAGGAATCCGTTGGCGCCAATGGTCAATGCGATCGCCGTCATCCGTAAAAGTCCTGACCACGCGCCAGCGCAGATGCTTTCGATCGTCGAGCGTCAGGTCGCGCATCTGTCCCATATCGTCGATGATCTTCTGGACGTCAGCAGAATCACGCGCGGCAAGATCCTGTTGCACAAGAAGACCGTGGATCTGAACGAGATCGTTGCACGGGTCATGGAAGAACGTCAGGGTTTGATCGCCGCACGCGGACATGCGGTGGACTTCCAGCTCGCGCCGCAAGCGGTCCTGCTTCAGGCGGATCCGACGCGCCTGTCGCAGGTCGCTCTGAATCTGATCAACAATGCCGCGAAGTACACGCCGGCGGGCGGCCACATCTGGATATCGGTCGCCCGGGAAAACGATGAAGCCATTCTTCGAGTGCGCGATTCCGGCATCGGCATTGCGCCGGAATTGCTGCCGAACGTGTTCGACCTGTTCGTGCAGGGCGATCGGGCGCTGGATCGCAGCGAAGGCGGATTGGGCATCGGCCTCACCATCGCCAGGCGCCTGATCGAAATGCATGGAGGCAGGATCGAAGCTTCCAGCAAAGGCCCTGGCCAGGGAAGCGAATTCACTGTAAGGCTGCCGGCACAAGGCACCCCCGACGTGGCGAATCCTGCAAAGGACGTGCGACAGCCCGGCAAGCGACGCAAATTGCTCGTCGTCGACGATCATCGTGAAGGCGCTGATACATTGGCGACGCTACTGCAAATCATGGGTCACGAAGTCCGGACCGCTTACGACGGCCGCGCGGCGATCGAACTGGCTGCGCAATTCCGTCCGCACGCCGTGCTGCTCGATATCGGGTTGCCAGGCATGAATGGCTACGAAGTGGCCGCCGAACTGAGAAAGTCACAGTCCGGCCCGATGGTGCTGATCGCGGTGTCCGGTTATGGCCAGGATGAGGATCGCCGGCGCAGCAGCAGCGCCGGTTTCGATCAGCATCTGGTCAAACCTGTGGACCCGGCGCACCTGGCGCAGCTCATCGACGACATCGAAGTTACCGAAGACTCGGACCGCCAGGAGCGCCGGCGGGTTCTACCTGATTGACACACGCGCGATGCCCCGTACACTCGAACTCGCACTGCAACGCTGCCCATTCCGCCCCTTCCCAAGGAGTCGCCAATGAAACTGAACCGCCGTGCTTTCCGCGTTCGACCAGGCATGAGCCAGGGCCTGCAAACCGAAGTGCCGTTGCCCACCCGGCTGGTTTCCAACGAGGAGTTCCCGCCGCTGCCGCAAACGGATGCGCAGCGCGAAGTCGAGCAACGCATCCTGACTGCTGCGGACAACATGGCGCCGCGTCTGGGGTTGAGCCGGCGCGAATTCCTGCGCACGAGCGGCGGCATGGCGACTGCGTTCTTGGCCATGAACGCGGTATTCGGCCGTTTCTTCGATGTCGCCGAAGTCGAGGCCGCGGAACCGGGCGCACGCGCGGCACGCGGCGCGGGCCCGTTCATTTTCGACGTTCAACTGCATTATGTCGGGGCAGCTTACGATCCGACGGACAGCGAGGCCAGCCGCAAGGGCGCCGTCAGCAAGGGGGGCTTGCGCCGCCTGCGCAACGGGGCGCAGCGCATGAACCCCGCGCTCGCGTCCGATAGCGGCACCATGGCGGACCTGTCCTGGCAGAATTTCATCAAGGAAGTGTTCCTCGACAGCGAGACGGCCATCGGCCTGATTTCCACGCCCCCTGGCCCCTATCCGCAGGAAGCCGTGGTGCCGCCGAAGGAGATGACCCACATTCGCGACGAGATCAATCGTGTCACGCAGTCGCGGCGCATGCTTGCCCACGGCCTGGTGACGCCGCAACTGGGCGCGGCCGATCTGGACTTCATGCAGATGCAGGCCGAAACCCTGAAGGTCGATGCATGGAAGGCGTACACCGGTTCCAGCCCCAAAGGCTTCGAGCACGGCTGGTTTCTCGACGATGAAAAAATTGCTTATCCCATGCTCGAGCAGGCCCGCAAGCTGGGGGTCAAGCGCCTGTGCGTGCACAAGGGCTTGCCGCTCGGCACCGTGGCCGACTACAACCATCCGCGGGACCTCATCAAGGCCGCGAAGGATTTTCCGGACATCGACTTTCTTTGTTATCACTCCGGTTTGCTCGGCGTCAATGCGCCGAAACCCTCGGGCGAGGTGCCCTGGACCACGGAATTCTGCGAGATGAAGAAAAAGAATCCCGGCATCAAGAACATTTACATGGAGCTGGGCTCCACGTTCGCGCAGCTCGTTACGACCAACCCCACGGCGTGCGCGCATCTGCTCGGCCAGATGGTCGAAGCGTTCGGCGCGGACCACGTGCTCTGGGGAACGGATTCGATCTGGTATGGCTCGCCGCAATGGCAGATCGAAGCGTTCAGGCGGTTCCAGATTCCCGACGCGCTGATCGAAAAGCACGGCTACGCGCCGCTCACGCGCGACGTCAAGGAACAGATCTTCGGGTTGAACAGCGCACGCGTGTTCAAGGTCGACGTCAATGCCAAGCGCAACGAAATTCCAGCGGATTATTTGAGCCAGATCAAAATGGCTTATCTCGATGAGGGTTCTGCCCCGAGCCATCGCTGGTACGGCTGGGTGTCGGCCTGACGCGCGCGAGGATGATCAGTCTTCTGATTCGGGGAACAGCGTCGCCCAGCAGCGAGGATCGCCTGCCAGCAGCTCAAGGCCACGGCGCTGCGGTTTGAGGCAGGGCTCGGCTTCGAACCGGCGCGCGATTTCGGCCGTGGCCGGCGAGAAGAACGCCGTGACCTCGCATTGCAAATGGCCTTCCGAGTCATAGCGCGTGAGCACGGCGATATCCGGAGGATGACCAGTCGACGCAGCCAGACGCAAGACCTCCTGCTCGATTTCGGCTGCCGGGATCGCCGCCGTGATGCCGTCGCCGAGTTTCTTCGCAAACCAGGTGGACATGATCGCAACGGGCCAAAATGCCGATGGTAGCCGACGCGTTGGCTGGAGCAGAAATAAAAAGCCCGCCGGAAGGCGGGCTTCACGCGTCGGCACGCGACTCAGTGAATCGTCAGACGCTTGCTTGCAGCCGTGCGCTTCTTCGGCAGCGTCAGAATCAAGACGCCGTTTTCGAATCGCGCCGTGGACTTTTTCTCGTCCATCTCTTCGGGTAGCTCGATGGTGCGGGAAACCGTACCGAAGCTGCGCTCCCGGTGCAGCCATTTCCAGGCCTCTCCGGCGTCCTTCTCGTGACGTGCTTCGGCTTCGACGCGCACGGTGTCGTTGCAAACGCTGACCGTTATCGCATTCTTGTCGACACCAGGCATCTCCATTTCCAGCAGATAAGCGTCCTCGCTTTCCCTGACGTCCATGCGCGGGCTGGATCCTTCAGCGCCCAAGCCCATGACGCGCCCGAACAGCGGGCTGATGAGGTCGAACGGGTCTCTCAGACTCACCGGGGATGCGCTCCCACCAGAGAAGGGATCCCGGCGTACGATATTTGCCATCATGATTCCTCCATATAGTAGAAATTGAACAGCGGCCAACTGGCCTGACGATAAAAAAAATAGGGGCGGGGTTTTTCGTTTTCAACCCCTGCCCGGGGTCAGGCACAATGCACCCGGAAGTTCAGGGACCTCAGGTCTTGAATTCCTTGCGCCGGACCGTTATGTTGAACTGCAGGAATCGCTTCGCTGGGGAGGAACATGGACCCGCTCAAATCGATCGCCCGTGCCTGGGAAGAACTGACGGAAGGCTGGCGTCAGTTGCTCAGCCGTAACAGTAATGCCCTGACCCACTTTGCCGAAGATGCCCGCAAACGCGCAAGCGGCGAATCAAGCGTGCCGGATTTTCCCAAGTGGGGGCTGCTGGCGGCGGAGACTTGGGAAACGGCCGGTTCCATCATCGTGCGCCTCGAGGTGCCTGGCATGGCGAAGGCGGATTTCGATGTATCCATTCATGGCAACACGCTGCGCATCCGCGGCGAAAAGCGCTACGAGGCCAACCAGCACGAACGCAAATATCACATCATGGAGCGCGCTTATGGCAGCTTCGAGCGCAACGTGCCCCTGCCGCACAATATCGATCGCGCCAAAGCCGAAGTCTCCTACAAGGACGGCATCCTGACGGTAATCGTTGCCAAGACGGAGCCGATCCCGCCGCGCCAGCTGCGCATTCCCTGAACTGCCTGCGGCGCCTTCGCTATTTTCCGGTCGCGCCCTTGAGTTCCCGGTTCCTCGCGCGCAGGAACTCCACGATTTTCCAGATTTCCTCGGGCTTGAGCTGATCGCCGAAGGGCGCCATCACGGTGCCTTTGCGGCCACGGTTGATGGTGTTGAAGATCATGGCGTCGGTGGGCTTGAAAATCCATTCGTCGTCGGTCAGATCCGGCCCCACGGCGCCTTCCGCTTCGTGGCCGTGGCAGGAATAGCAACCCATTTTCAAGTACAACTGTTTTCCTTCTACCGCCGCTGTCGCGTCACCATCGAACGGATTCTTGACCGGCTCGGCGCCAGATACCGCAAGAGGTACGAACAGCAGGGCACAGCCCAACCACCGCAGCAGCTTTGTATCGCTACGTAAACAAGCAAACACTGTCATTGCAATTCGACTCGTCAAAATGCGGACGGCGGCAAATCTGCTTGCCGCCGTTCGCGGGGTAGATGCGCTTATTCGTCGAACAGACCGAACACGGTGACGTAACCGCCTTTACGGCTGTCCTTGAGCTGCGGCGCGCCGCCGCCACCAATGGTGGCCCAGCCGGTCCAGCCGCCGAAGCCCGAAGGCACGGCGATATATTGCTTGCCGCCGAGCGAGAACGTCATCGGGCTGCCGACAATGCCCGAACCGGTCTGGTAGGACCAGAGCTCCTTGCCGGTGTCCTGGTCATAGGCCTTGAACTCGCCTTCCGGCGTGCCGGCGAAAACGAGGTTGCCAGCGGTCGTCAGCACACCGCTCATGAATGGCGAGGGCGCCTTGACGGTCCATTTCTTGTTGCCGGTTTTCGCATCGAAGGCCACCAGCTGGCCGTGACCCTTGTTCCATTTGATGCTGCCGATGCCCCAGTGCGGCTTGCCTTCGACACGCTCGCCCTTGGCGCTCTTGATGTCCGTGCAGATCTCCCGGCTCGGCACGAAGACCATTTTCTTCTCCGGGCTGTAGCTCATCGGATTCCACCACTTGCCGCCTTCCGATGCCGGGCAGATGTCCTTGGCTTCGTAGGTGTAGCTCGGCACTTTCTCCTGGTTGACGATCGGGCGTCCCTCCGACGTGAGACCGGTGGCCCAGTTCACCTTGGAGATTTCCTTGCCGTAGATAAACTTGCCGTTGGTGCGGTCGATCTTGTACAGGAAGCCATTGCGATCGCCATGCAACCAGACTTTCTGGCCGTCGATATCGGCGAGAATGTTCTCGTTCACGCCGTCGAAATCCCACACGTCGAACGGCGTGTACTGGAAGTAGAACGCCATCTCGCCGGTGTCGGCATTCAGCGCGAGCGTCGAGTTCGAGTACAGGTTGTCGCCCTCCCGGCCCACGCCATCCCAGTCGGGATTCGGATTGCCAGTTCCCCAGTAAATCAGATTGGTCTGGGGGTCGTAGGAGCCCGTGATCCATGCGGACGCGCCACCATATTTGAGGTTGTCTGGATCGGTGCCCCAGGTGTCTGAACCGGGCTCACCCGCGGCGGGGATGGTGTAGCGCCGCCAGGCCTGCTTGCCGGTTTCCGCATCCAGCGCTTCGATGAAAAGGCGCGTCGGATATTCCGCGCCGGACAGGCCGACCACCACTTTTCCTTTTACGACCAGGGGCGCGACCGTCATGGTATAGGCGTTCTTGTAGTCGCCCAGTTCGACATCCCAGACCACTTTGCCCGTTTTCATGTCGAGCGCGACCACATGCGCGTCCGGGGTGGTCACGTAAACCTTGTCCTTGTACAGCGCGGCACCGCGGTTGCCGATGTCGCAGCACATGGTCTTGCCCACATCCTCGGGAAGCTGATGCGCGTATTGCCAGATCATCTTTCCGGTTTTGGCATCCACTGCGTACGTGCGTCCGTGGGCGGCCGTCACATACATTACGCCATCGCTGACCAGCGGCGTCGTATTCTGCGCATCCAGCGTACCGAGCGAGAACGTCCACTTCGGCACCAGCTTCTTGATGTTCTTCGTGTTGACCTGCTTCAGCGGACTGAACCGCGTGCCCGCATAGTCGCGGCCGACCATGCGCCAGTTGTCGGTTTCCTTGGCTGCATTGAGCAGCATGTCGTTGGTGACTTCGGCTTGCAGCGCACCGGCCGTGCCGAGAAGCGCTAGTGCGATCAATCCCGCACCGAGTTTTGGAATCGACGAATGTCGCGACAGGATCTTCATGGGTTCCCCCTTGTTCGAAAAGATGTGACGGAAGCGTGCCAGGGTTATTGTGGCTTTCTGTTGATACCGTGAAGCCGCGACGATCTTACCGCGTTTGCGACTCGGCGCAACGACGTTGTTCCGGAAATAGTGTTTTGTACCGGAAAACGAGCGCAAAAATCCGGTTGAGCCCGATTCCGAGGCTCGTTTCTCGTCAGGAAACTTTCAAC
>CBDDRM010000111.1:0-83436 GCA_965233135.1 uncultured bacterium
GCCGGTAGCGAGACGCGGGTGGTGGAGAGCCGCGAGGAGGCAGAAGCAATCCTCATCATCCTCGGAGAAGCGCAGGAAAAACGCATCCTTTCACTGTCGTCTGGTGGCAAAGTGCGCGAGTTCGAATTGCGCTATCGCGTGAGCTACCGGCTGACGGATCGTGCAGGCAACGATCTGTCGCCGCCGGGCCAGATCGACTTGCGACGCGACATGACCTACGACGATACCCAAGTGCTTGCGAAGGAGTCCGAAGAGCAGTTGCTGTACCGGGACATGAAGAACGATGCCGTGCAGCAGATGCTGCGCCGCCTTTCGGTGGCTAGACCGGTCGCGTAGCAGCGTTGCGCGGATATAATCCGCGCAACGACCATGCCCGGAAATCCCATGCCTCCCGAAGGTTCAGTCGGCGTCGTGCGTCCCAAGATCGCCCGTTTCGAAGACCCGATCGCGCTCAAGAGCGGTGCTCGGCTGGAAGCGTACGAACTGGCCTACGAAACCTACGGAACGCTCAACGCCGCACACAGTAACGCGGTGCTGGTGTGCCACGCGCTCAATGCATCCCATCACGTCGCCGGCGTGTACGCGGACGACCCTGCCAACGTCGGCTGGTGGGACAACCTGATCGGTCCCGGCAAACCCGTCGATACCAACCGTTTCTTTGTGATCGGCATCAACAATATCGGCGGGTGCCATGGCTCGACGGGGCCCGCCAGCGCGCGGACGCCGGACGGGGAGCCCTGGGGAGCGGATTTTCCCATCGTGACCGTCGAAGACTGGGTGGAGGCCCAGTCGCGACTTGCTGACCGCCTCGGCATCGAGCGCTTTGCCGCGGTCATGGGAGGCAGTCTGGGAGCCATGCAGGCCATGCAATGGGCCATCAGCCAACCGCTGCGGGTCGCGCACGCGATCGTCATCGCTGCTGCGCCAAAGTTGTCCGCGCAAAACATCGCGTTCAATGAAGTCGCCCGGCAGGCCATCACGACCGATCCCGATTTTCACGGCGGCAATTATTACTCGCAAGGGGTCGTGCCCAGGCGCGGCTTGCGCATTGCCCGCATGATCGGCCATATCACCTATCTCTCGGACGATGCCATGGCCGAGAAATTCGGCCGGGAACGCCGCGAGGCGGGCTTGAAGTTTAATTTCGATGTCGAGTTTCAGATTGAATCCTACCTGCGCTACCAGGCCGACAAGTTTGCCGAGCGTTTCGACGCAAACACCTATCTGCGCATCACCAAGGCGCTCGATTATTTCGATCCCGCAGCCGCAAGCAACGGCAACCTCTCGGCCGCACTCGCGGGCGCAAAAGCCAGGTTCCTGGTGATCTCGTTCACGTCGGACTGGCGCTTTGCCCCGGCGCGCTCACGCGAGATCGTCAAGGCGCTGCTCGACAACAGCCTTGGAGTGAGCTACGCGGAGATCGATGCGCCGCACGGGCACGACGCATTCCTGATGGATGATCTGCGCTATCACAACCTGATTCGCGCATACTTCGACAATATTGCGCTCTCGGTGTGCGCTCAATGACGCCTGCCGTCTCGTCGGCGGCTTTTTCCACCCGCCCTGATTTCATCGCCATAGCCGACTGGATCAGACCCAATTCGAAGGTGCTGGATCTCGGATGCGGGGATGGTTCGCTTTTACGCCATCTGCACGATGCGCGCGGTGTCGCGGGTTACGGCATGGAAATCGATGACGCCAAGGTCCTTGCATGCATCAAAAGCGGGGTTAACGTGCTGCAGAACGACCTGGAGTCCGGGCTGTCGGGCTTCGAAAACGGGTCGTTCGATTACGTGATTTTGTCGCAAACGTTACAGGCGATCCGGCATACGGAGCGCATCGTCAACGAGATGCTGCGCGTCGGGCGCGAGGGTATCGTCACGTTTCCGAATTTTGGTTACTGGCGCCCGCGCCTGCAGGTCCTGATGGGTAACATGCCGGTATCGCGAGCACTGCCTTATGAGTGGTATAACACGCCGAATATCCACCTGTTCACGATCGACGACTTTGAGAATTTCTGCCTTCACCACGGCATCCGCATTCTCGAACGCACCGTCATGGTAGAAGGCCGGCCAGTGTCCTGGATGCCCAACTTGCGCGGCTCGCTGGCGGTTTACCGGTTCGATCGCGCCGTTGCGCCGGCCTGATTGAGCGGCATGAACCAGCCTTCCATGGTCTCGGCGCTATTCACGCGCCGCATGCTGATTTGCGTGTTCACCGGATTCAGCTCGGGACTGCCGCTTTACCTGTTGTTGAACCTGCTGCCGGCGTGGTTGCGTACCGAGGGGCTCAATCTCAAGGTGATCGGCGCCTTTGCGCTGATCCAGTTTCCGTACACCTGGAAATTCCTCTGGGCGCCGTTCCTGGACCGGTACGTGGTGCCGCTGCTGGGGCGCCGCCGCGGGTGGATGTTGCTTACGCAACTGGCGCTCATGGCGACCATCGCATGGATGGGCACGTTATCGCCGCGCGAAGAATTGTCCTGGGTCGTGTATGCGGCCACCGCGGTTGCATTTCTCAGTGCAACGCAGGACATCGCCATCGACGCCTATCGCCGCGAGTTGCTGTCCAATCCCGAGCTCGGCCTGGGCAATGCAGTGCACGTCAACGCCTATCGGATAGCCGGACTGGTGCCAGGATCGCTGTCGCTGATTCTCGCCGACCATTTGCCATGGGAAATGGTGTTTGGCGTGACCGCTCTGTTCATGCTTCCCGGCATGGCCATGACGCTGCTCGTCAACGAGCCGGTAGTGCCTGCGCGCCCGCCACGCACCTTGCGCGCGGCGGTTGTGGAGCCGTTCCAGGAATTCATCGGCCGCGCCGGCGTGCGCAGTGCATTGCTGGTGCTGGGATTCATCTTCTTCTACAAGCTCGGCGACAGCATGAGCACCGCGCTTGCCACGCCGTTTTACCTCGACATGGGATTCTCCAAGTCCGACATCGGCCTGATCGCCAAGAATGCCGGTCTCTGGCCCAGTGTCATCGGTGGCTTGCTCGGTGGGCTGTGGATGATGAAGCTCGGGATCAATCGCGGGCTGTGGCTGTTCGGTGTCGTGCAGGTCGTGTCCATCCTCGGTTTTGCCTGGCTGTCCCGGATCGGTCCGTTTGTGGAAATCGGCGCGCCGGAGCGCGCCGCCCTCGCCTTGGTGATCGGCTTCGAAGCCCTGGGCGTCGGATTGGGCGCCGCGGCATTCGTGGCTTATATCGCGCGCGCTACGCATCCCGCCTATACCGCCACTCAATTCGCGCTGTTCACGAGTCTTGCCGCGGTACCGCGCACGTTTCTCAATGCGACGACGGGATGGCTCGTCGAACAAGTGGGCTGGTTCAGCTTCTTTTTGCTGTGCGTGGCGCTCGCGCTGCCAGGGATGCTGTTGTTACTGGCGGTCGCCCCGTGGAATGACAAGGACGGCGCGCTTGGCGCCGGCGATCAGAGCTCGAAATCGTAATCGATGCTCAGCGGCGCATGGTCGGAGAAACGCGAAGCCTTATAGATGGCGGCCGCGCGCGCCTTGGCGGCGATGCCTGCAGTGGCCATCTGATAATCGATGCGCCAGCCCACGTTTTTTGCCCAAGCCTGGCCGCGGCTCGACCACCAGGTATATTGCTCGGCGCGCTCATCGAGCTTGCGAAAGACGTCGACGTAGCCCAGATGTTCAATGACGCCTGAAAACCATTGGCGCTCCTCGGGCAAGAAGCCGGAGTTCTTGCTGTTAGAGCGCCAGTTTTTCAGATCGATCTCCTTGTGCGCGACGTTCCAGTCACCGCAAAGGATAATCTCGCGGCCACATTGGCCGAGCTTGTGCAGCGGGTCGATGCATCGCTGCATGAAGCTGAATTTGATGGCCAGCCGTTCGGCCGAACTGGAGCCCGACGGAATATAGAGCGATACGACGCTCAGCTTGCCGAACTGCGCTTCAAGATAGCGACCTTCGGCATCGATGTCGGGGATGCCTACCCCGGCAACCAGACGGTCGGGCTGCTTGCGGCAATAGATGCCCACTCCGCTATAACCGGGCCGCTCGGCGCAATGGAAATAGCCGTGAAATCCGTCTGGGTTACGCATCGCGTCTGTCAGGTCCTTGTCCTGGGCCTTGAGTTCCTGCACACAGACGACGTCTGCGCTTTGTTGTGCGAGCCAGTCCAGGAAGCCTTTATTGACGGCGGATCGTATGCCGTTTAGATTGAGAGTGACGATGCGCACGATCAGTAAATGAGTGATTTCAGGCAGGAGTTCATCGAGTTCGCCGTGGCACACGGCGTACTTTGTTTCGGCGAGTTCAAAACCAAGGCCGGACGCCTGTCGCCGTACTTTTTCAATGCCGGTCTGTTCAACAACGGCAGTGTGCTGCGACAACTCGGGCAATTTTACGCCAAAGCGTTGCTGGCGGCGGACCCGGGGGTCGATCTGCTGTTCGGGCCGGCTTACAAGGGTATCCCCTTGGTGGCGGCGACTTCCATCGCGCTTGCCGAATTTGGGCGAAATATGCCGTTCTGCTTCAATCGCAAAGAGGCAAAGGATCATGGCGAAGGCGGCATGACCGTCGGCGCGCCTCTGCAGGGCCGCGTACTGATTGTCGATGACGTCATCTCCGCCGGCACCTCAGTGCGGGAATCGGTGCAGATCATTCGAGCTGGCGGCGCGCGCCCGGCGGGGGTATTGATAGCGCTGGATCGCATGGAACGCGGCACCGGTGCCCAATCGGCAGTGCAGGAAGTGCGCACCCAGTTCGGCATCCCGGTGATCAGTATTGCTTCCCTGGAAGACTTGACGGCTTATTTGCGCGTTCGCACGGAAATGGCACAGCAGTTGCAATCGGTGGAGCGCTACCGCACGGAGTATGGAGTAAGCGCATGAAATCTTTGATCGTGTTAGCCGGTTTGTGGGCGGTTGCGTCGGTCTTGCCAGCCCAGGCTCAGACGGCGGGCGCGCGCATGTACAAGTGTGTCGATGCGCAAGGCAAGGCCTATTATTCGGACAAGATGAATCCGGACTGCGCTCAGGGCTCGGAGCTGAATCGCCAGGGGGTGGTGATGCAGAAGCCGGAGGCTGCCAAACCCGTGAAACCCGCCGGCGGGCAGGCGGCGCCGCGATCATCCCAAGATCAAAAGCGGCGCGATCGCGCCCTTATGGCGACCTATACCACAGAGGCGGAAATCGATGCCGCGCGGGAACGCAGCCTGACCATTCCGCTGCAGGGCGAGAAAACCATCGAATCGAAGCTTGAAAAAGCCAACCGGCAATTGACCGATCTCAAGACGCAGGCCGATGGGCTGGCGAGCCAGAAAAAACCCCTGCCGGCCAGCTTGCTCGAGGAGATCAACGGTCAGCAGAAGAAAATCGCCGCGCTTGAAGCAGATCTCGCGCAGCGTAAAAGCCAATCTGGCGCCATCCGCTCGCGCTTTGAGACAGACAAACAGCGCTTCCGGGAATTGAAAGGCACGGATTCGGCCAACTGAGGGGCCTTAGCCCAGCTTCTTCTTGAGCATCGCGTTGACCTGGGCAGGATTCGCCTTGCCTTTGCTGGCTTTCATGACCTGCCCGACCAGCGCATTGAAGGCTTTCTCCTTGCCGCCACGGTAGTCGGCGACTTGCTGGGCCTGGGCCGCAAGGACCTCGTCGACGATGCGCTCGATGGCCCCCGAATCGGAAATCTGCCGCAGTCCCTTGTGTTCAATGATGGCGTCGACGTCACCTTGTCCCAGCCATAGCGCATCCAGCACTTCCTTGGCCAGTTTGCCCGATAGCGTGCCATCGGCCACGCGCGCCGCAAGCGTGCGCAATTGGTCCGGACCGACTTTGCTCGCGGCGATGGCGAGATTCTCGTCATTGAGCCGCGCGCTCAATGGTCCGGTAATCCAGTTTGCAAGATCTGGCAGCGCGCTACGCGCAGCACCGGCAAAGGTCGCGGCGGCGAAATTCGCCAGTTCGCGGTTTGTTACGAGCAGTCCGGCCTGGTAGGCAGAAAGCCCACACGCCATGAACGCTTCGCGTCTGGCGCCTGGCAACTCGGGCATGCCGCGGCGGACCTCCTCAATCCATTCCCGCGAAATTTCCAGAGGCAGCAGGTCGGGATCGGGAAAGTAGCGATAGTCGTGCGCGTCTTCCTTGGTGCGCATGACGCGGGTTTCGCCCAGATCGGGATCGAACAGCACGGTCGCCTGCTCGATGCGGCCGCCGTCCTCAAGGGTCTCGATCTGCCACTGGATTTCGTACTCGATGGCTTGCTGCAGGAAACGAAACGAGTTCAGGTTCTTGATCTCCCGTCTCGTGCCCAGCGGCGCCCCGGGCCGGCGCACCGACACGTTGGCATCGCAGCGAAACGACCCCTCCTGCATGTTGCCGTCGCAGATATCGATCCAGGTGACCAGCCCGTGCAATGCCTTGGCGTAGGCAACCGCTTCGTCGGCCGAACGCATGACGGGCTCCGAGACGATTTCCAGCAGTGGGGTGCCGGCGCGATTCAGATCGATACCGCTCATACCCTGAAAATCCTCGTGCAACGATTTTCCTGCATCTTCTTCCAGATGCGCGCGCGTCAATTGAACCTCGACCTCGCCGCGGGTCGCGGACACGATCTGGATCCGCCCGCCCTGCACGACAGGTGCCTCGTACTGACTGATCTGGTAGCCCTTGGGAAGATCGGGATAAAAATAATTCTTGCGCGCGAAAATCGAGCGGCGGCTGATGCTGCCATCGACCGCCAGACCGAAACGGATGGCACGCTCGACCGCGCCCCGGTTGAGTACCGGCAGCGTTCCGGGCAAAGCCAGGTCCACCACGCTCGCCTGCGTGTTTGGCGCAGCGCCAAACGACGTGGAGGCGTTCGAAAAAATCTTCGACTGCGTCGACAGCTGCGCGTGCGTTTCGAGTCCGATAATTACTTCCCAGTTCATCGCCAAACCTTTTTCTGCTCGGCCCGGTGCTAGGCGAAGCCTGCGGGTATGCGCCGGTGCCAATCGGTTGCCTGCTGGTAGCCATGCGCGATGCCCAGCAATTTCGCTTCCTCGAAATAGTTCGTCATGAGCTGCAATCCGACCGGGCGGCCTTTCGCGCCGAAGCCGCAGGGTATGCTCATGCCCGGAATGCCGGCCAGACTGCCCGGAATGGTGTACAGATCGGACAGGTACATGGCGACAGGGTCGGCGGCTTTTTCTCCGAAGCCAAAGGCGACGCTGGTGGTAACCGGACCTGCGATCACGTCGCATTCAGCGAACGCCTGTTGAAACTCATCGGCGATAATGCGACGGACTTTCTGCGCCTGGATATAGTAGGCGTCGTAATAGCCATGCGAAAGCACATAGGTGCCGATCAGAATCCGGCGCCGCGGTTCGGCGCCAAAACCTTGCGCGCGCGATTTCATGATCATATCGTCCAGATCGCCGTATTGCGCCGCGCGATGGCCATAGCGCACCCCATCGAAGCGGCTCAGATTCGACGAGCACTCCGCCGGCGCGATGACGTAGTAAACCGGTATGCCAAGGGCCGCATTGGGCAGCGAAATATCCACCAGGCGCGCGCCCAGCCGCACATACTCGGCAAGGGCCTCGCGTACCGCCTGCTCGACGTCGGGCTGCAGACCGGCGCCGAAAAATTCCTTGGGTATGCCGATGCGCAATCCACTCACGCCACGCTGCAATTCGCGCGTGTAATCTTCCGCCGGGCGCTCGACGCTGGTGGAATCCTTTGGATCGAATCCCAGCATGCCATTGAACAGCAACGCGGCGTCCTCCGCGGACCCCGTCATGATCCCCGCCTGGTCAAGGCTGGAGGCGAACGCGATCATGCCCCAGCGCGAGGCGCGTCCGTAAGTGGGTTTGATGCCGGTGATGCCGGAAAATGCCGCCGGTTCGCGAATCGAGCCTCCGGTATCGGTGGCCGTGGCTGCGGGCGCGATGCGCGCGGCGACGGCCGCCGCCGAACCGCCGGAACTGCCCCCGGGAACGGCCGTTTTGTCCCACGGGTTCAGTACATTGCCGAAGTGGCTGTTTTCATTGGAGGAGCCCATCGCAAACTCGTCGCAATTGAGCTTGCCCAGACAGACCATGCCGGCGTGGGCAAGTCTGTCCACGACCGTCGCGTCATACGGGCTCATGTATCCCTTGAGCATGCGCGAAGAAGCGGTCGAGGCAAACTCCCGCGTGACGAAAATGTCCTTGTGCGCAACCGGCACGCCGGTGAGCGCGGAGGCCTCCCCGCGGGCGAGGCGCGTGTCCGCGGCCCGCGCCTGGCGCAAGGTCACCTCGGGGCGAACATCCAGAAAGGCATTCAGATCCCGATGCCGTTCTATGCGATCGAGATAGTGCTGCGCGAGTTCGACCGCGGACACCTGCCGTGCGGCGAGGGCGCGACCGAGCTCGGCCACCGATTTGTCGAACATGCGCAGCTCCTATTCGATGACGCGCGGCACGAGGAACAGTCCGTCCTGGCTCGCGGGGGCGTTGCGCATTACGGATTCGCGGGCGGGCTGTTCGCCGACCACATCCTCGCGCAAGCGTTGTCCACCCCCGAGGGGATGCGACATGGGTTCGATGCCAGCGGTATCCACCGACTGCAGTTTTTCGATCAGCTCGAATATCTGGTTCAGCTGTATCAGGGTCTGCTCGGCTTCGGACGCGCCGATCTCGATACGCGCGAGATGGGCGATACGTTTGACGTCGCTGGATGTAAGTGACATTTACAGAAATCTGGTTCAGTCGGAGCGCGGGTTCATCGTCGGCAAGCCGGATCTTGAAGCCCGAGCCGCCGCACCCCGCTTTTTGTTAACCGCCGCAGAGCGATAGGGTATCATACGGCATTCATTTTCCGCACTGCGGCAAACTTTCGGATCAAGTCATGTTCGGATTCCTCAACGGTTACTTCTCCAACGATCTTGCCATCGACCTTGGCACGGCCAATACGCTGATCTATGTTCGCGGCAAAGGCATTGTCCTTAACGAACCTTCCGTAGTGGCCATTCGTCAGGAGGGCGGGCCGAACGGCAAAAAGGTGATCCAGGAAGTGGGTCTGGCGGCCAAACAAATGCTGGGTCGAACGCCAGGCAATATTACGGCCATCCGGCCGATGAAAGACGGCGTCATCGCCGATTTCACCGTCACCGAGCAAATGCTCAAGCAGTTCATCAAGAAGGTTCATGACTCGCGCCTGTTCTCGCCCAGCCCGCGCATCGTCATTTGCGTGCCGTGCGGATCGACGCAGGTCGAGCGGCGCGCGATCCGCGAGTCCGCATACGGAGCGGGCGCCCGCAAGGTCGAGCTGATCGAAGAACCGATGGCTGCAGCGATCGGCGCCGGATTGCCGGTCGAAGAGGCCACCGGCTCAATGGTCGTAGACATCGGAGGGGGCACGACGGAAGTCGGCGTGATTTCGCTGGGAGGGATTGTCTATTCCGGTTCCGTGCGCGTGGGCGGCGACAAGTTCGACGAAGCGATCATCAATTACATCCGTCGCAATTACGGCATGCTGATTGGCGAAACGACGGCAGAGGAGATCAAGAAGGAAATCGGCTCGGCATTTCCGGGCTCCGAAGTCCGCGAGAAAGAAGTCAAGGGCCGCAATCTCGCCGAGGGCATTCCGCGCAGCTTCACCATCTCGAGCAACGAGATTCTGGAGGCGCTGACCGATCCGCTCAACAGCATCGTGAGCGCGGTCAAGTCCGCGCTGGAACAGACTCCCCCGGAACTGGGCGCGGATATCGCCGAGAAAGGCATGGTGCTTACCGGCGGCGGCGCGCTGCTGCGCGACATCGACCGGTTGCTGATGGAAGAAACCGGCCTGCCGGTCATTGTCGCCGACGATCCGCTGACGTGCGTGGTGCGGGGCTCGGGTCGCGCACTCGAGAAAGTCGACAAGCTGGCTACCATTTTCACGAACGACTGACGTTTACAGCGAGCCG
Organism: uncultured bacterium; assembly: GCA_965233135.1. Taxonomy (GTDB): domain Bacteria; phylum Pseudomonadota; class Gammaproteobacteria; order Burkholderiales; family JACQAP01; genus JACQAP01. The sequence goes on from CBDDRM010000111.1 coordinate 9,897, forward strand.
GTTCAGTGACCACACAACGGCGCAGGTGTCGAACCGTGAACCGGCGCACTTGCGCGCAATGGCACGGCGAACGCCGGGTTCCGGCCTAGACAAGGAATCGCAAGCCAAGGTGTCGGAAACCCCCCGCCCCGCCCGTTAGAATGGAATACTCGCCGCCGCCTTTTTTCAAACGGGGCCCCAGTGTTTTTACGCGCCTCGGTTTTTTTGCCGTCCTGTCGCTGCTGCTGCTGTACGCCGATGCGCGTTTCCACTACATGGAAGCGATGCGCAAGGTCATTGCGGTCGTGTTATATCCCTTGCAGGAATTTGCCGATACGCCATCGCGCGCCGTCTCCCGAATCGGCGAATTCTTCGTATCGCAGTCTTCCCTGCAGCGCGAGAACGATCGATTGTCGCGCGAAAGTTTCCTGCAAGCCGGCCAGTTGCAGACCCAGCAGGCCCTGATCGCGGAAAACCAGCATCTGCGCCAGTTGCTGGAGATGCAGGACCGCGCCGAGCAAAGCTCCACTGTCGCCGAAATTCTCTACGTTGGCCGCGATCCGTTCAGCCGGAAAGTCATTATCGACAAGGGCACTTCGCAGGGCATACAGGAGGGTTCGGCGGTGATCGACGATACCGGCCTTGTCGGCCAGGTAACACGCGCTTTTCCGTGGAGTGCGGAAGTGGCGCTGATCAGCGACCGCCAGCAAGTGGTGCCGGTTCAGGTCGTGCGCAACGGCTTGCGCGCGGCGGTTTTTGGCGTCGGCTACGACGGCGCACTGGATTTGCGCTTCATGCCGGTCAACTCCGAAGTCGAAAACGGCGACCTGCTGGTGACATCGGGCATCGACGGCGTCTATCCGCCGGGACTGCCAGTGGCCGTGATCTCGAATATAGAACGCAACGCCGCTTATCCGTTTGCCAAGATTACCTGTACGCCGGCCGCCGGGCCGAACCGCCACCGCCAGGTGCTGGTGCTGGCGCGCCTTGCGCCGCTGCCGGCCTATCCGGTCGCCCCGGAGGTCAAGAATGCCAAGGACAAACAGCCGAGGAAGGGCGGATGATGCGCTCGCCCGTGTTCGGCAGACTGAGTACCAGCGAGGAAATCCTGCTGCCGGTCAAGCCGCTGTACATTTTCATCACGCTGTTCTCCGCGTTGATGCTGAACTTGCTGCCGTTGACCGGCTGGGTCTTGGCGTTACGACCCGATTTCGTTGCGCTGGTATTGCTGTACTGGGGAATCCACCAGTCGCGCAAAATCGGCTTTCTGATGGCATGGCTGCTGGGGCTGGCCATGGATGTCGCCGACGGCAGTCTGTTCGGGCAGCATGCCCTGGCGTATTCGGTCATGATGTTCGGCGCCATAGTGTTGAGCCGGCGCGTTTCGATGTTCGATATGCGCCACCAGATCGCCCATGTGCTGCCAATCCTGCTGATCATGCAACTGATCGTGCTTGGGGTACGGCAGGCGGCGGGTGACGCATTTCCGGGCTGGTGGTATTTTCTGTCGAGCTTTACCGGGGCGCTGCTGTGGCCGGCGGCCGACTTGCTGCTGAAAATACCTCTGCGCCAGCGCCACGATCCGGACGATACGTGAGCCGCGCTTTCAACGTCGCGTGCCCGCTCGGGCGAAAGCAATGAGTCGCAGCGTCGAGCTTCGGGACCACCAGCGGGAGTTGTACTATTTCCAGTTGAGACTGGCGATAGTCGGGGGCGTCGTGTTGTTCGCCTTCTTCATTCTGCTGGTGCGCTTCTTTTATGTGCAGGTCATCCAGCACGAGTACTACCATACGCTGGCCGAGCAGAACCGGATTTTCATCGTGCCCGTGGTACCCAATCGCGGGCTCATTCTGGACCGCAACGGCGTCGTGCTGGCACACAATTTCGCTGCCTACACCCTGGAAATCACGCCCTCTGCAGTCGACGATTTCGAGAAGACCGCTGCTGAATTGTCCACGCTGGTGGAGATCACGCCCAAGGACCGCAAGCGCTTCCAGAAGTTGCTCGAAGAGGGTCACGACTTCGCCAGCATTCCGATTCGCACGCGCCTGAACGATGAAGAGGTGGCGCGTTTTGCGGTGAACGCCTATCGCTTTCCCGGCGTGGAGATCAATGCACGGCTGTTCAGACATTATCCTTACGGGGATATCGGTTCGCATGTCGTGGGCTACATCGGGCGCATCAGCGACAAGGACGTCGATGAACTGCGCAATCTGGGTACGGCTGCGAACTACAGCGCGTCGGACTATATCGGCAAAGTCGGGCTGGAGCAGCGCTACGAGAAGGAGTTGCGCGGCATTACCGGCTACGAACATGTCGAGACCGACGCCAACGGCAAGTCGGTGCGCACCCTGCGCAGCATCCTGCCGGTGTCCGGGAACAATCTCACCCTGGCGCTCGATGCCCGGCTGCAGCAGGTGGCCGAGCAGGCGTTTGGAGCGCATCGCGGTTCGCTGGTGGCGATCGAACCGTCCACGGGTGGCGTTCTCGCGCTGGTTTCAAGGCCCGGGTTCGATCCCAACTTGTTTGTCGAGGGCATCGATCCGCAGAATTGGGATGCACTGAACAATTCTCCGGATCACCCGCTCAACAACCGCGCGTTGCAGGGCGTCTATCCGCCGGGATCGACTTTCAAGCCGTTCATGGCGCTGGCCGGTCTTGAAACAGGCAAGCGCAAACCAAGTTTTACCATCAGCGACCCGGGCTATTTCGTATTGAGCGGCGGCGGCCATGTATTTCGCGACTGGAAGGCCGGCGGACATGGCATGGTGGATATGCATAAGGCCATCGTGCAGTCCTGCGACACTTATTTTTACGGATTGGCGCAGGATCTGGGCATCGATGCAATCCACCAGTTCATCGGTCGATTCGGCCTCGGGCAGAAAACCGGCATCGATCTGGAAGGGGAGGTTGGCGGCTTGCTGCCCTCGCAGGAATGGAAACAGCGGCGCTTCAAGCAGAAATGGTTCACGGGCGACACCATTTCGGTGGGCATAGGCCAGGGCTACAACCTGACGACCCCGCTGCAGCTTGCTTTTGCTACCGCCATTCTCGCCAATGACGGGCGCGTCTTCCGTCCCCATGTAGTAAGCCAGATCCAGGACAGTCAGACCGATGCCATCACGGTCATCGAGCCCCATCCCAGAGCGGAACTTCAGCTATCGAAGGACAATATCAAGCGCGTGCGCGATGCCATGATCGATGTCACGAAACCCGGCGGCACGGCGGCCTGGGCCGGCATGAACGCCAAGTATCTGTTCGCGGGCAAGACCGGCACGGCCCAGGTGATCGGCATGAAAGGTCAGAAGTACGAGGAAGACAAGATCAGCGAACGCCACCGCGACCACGCCTTGTTCATCGCCTACGCTCCCGCTGATGCGCCCCGCATTGCGCTCGCGATCCTTGTCGAGAACGGCGGCCACGGCGGCAGCACCGCCGCACCGATCGCGCGCCAGGTGTTCGACTACTACCTGCTGGGCAAAGAACCCGCGCCGCCAAAGCCTGTGGTCCGGCAAGAAGAAGAGGAAAATGATTAACCGGTTGCTGGGTTATCTGGTCAAGCACATCGATCGCTATCTGATGGGGCTGGTCGCGACCTTGCTGCTGATGGGCTTGATCACAATGTTCAGTGCCTCCGGAGAAAGCATCGATCGGCTGACCGGGCAAATCGTGAATATCGGTGTAGCGCTGTCGGTGATGTGGATTGCGGCGAACGTGCCTCTGCACTTCCTGTCGCGCATTGCGCTGCCGCTGTATGTCGTCGGGCTGGGTTTGCTGGTCGGCGTGGCGGTGGCCGGCGAAGTGGTCAATGGCGCACGCCGCTGGCTCGATCTGGGCTTCACGCGCATCCAGCCATCGGAGCTCATGAAAGTTGCGGTGCCCCTGCTGTTGGCCTGGTACTTCGATCGCTATGAGGCCATCCTTCGGATGCGCAACTTTGCGATCGGCGCGGTACTGGTGCTCGTGCCCGTACTGTTGATCGCCCGCCAGCCGGATCTGGGCACGGCCTTGCTTGTGAGCGCGGCCGGTTTCTATGTGCTGTTCCTGGCCGGGCTGTCGTGGAAAATCCTGATGGGACTGGGCGTCCTGGGCGGGGCGAGCCTGCCTTTCCTGTGGTCCATACTGCACGATTACCAGCGCCAGCGCGTGCTGACCCTGCTCGATCCGTCGCAGGACCCGCTCGGGGCGGGCTATCACACCATCCAGTCGACCATCGCGCTGGGCTCCGGCGGTTTTTTCGGCAAAGGGTGGCTCAATGGCACGCAGTCACATCTGGATTTTCTGCCTGAACGTACCACCGATTTTATTTTCGCCGTGTATGCGGAAGAATTCGGCATGATTGGCAATCTGGTGCTCATGGTGTTGTTCATGCTGCTGATCGGCCGTGGTCTGGTGATCGCTGCCAATGCGCCCACGCTGTTCACGCGATTGCTGGCTGGTGCCATTACGCTGACATTTTTCACCTACGCCTTCGTCAACATGGGCATGGTCAGCGGCATTTTGCCGGTGGTTGGCGTGCCGCTACCGCTGATCAGCTATGGCGGCACATCGCTCGTGACGATCCTGTTCGGCATCGGCCTGCTGATGAGCATCCATACGCATCGAAGGCTGGTACAGACTTGACGAGCGAATTACGAGCAGGCACGCAGGCCATCCCGACATCATCGCCGCGCCGGGGACCCGCATCGACCGAGCCGATGGCCGGATCCGGCGCGCTGATCACTGCGATGCTCGTGGCGATGCTGGCCGCCGGTTGCGGCGGCAGCGCGCCGTCGCGCCCCGCGTCGTCGAAACCGGGAGGCTACTATCTGGATGACGGGCCCGGAGCGCGTCCGCCGCCAAACCTGGACGCCGTAGCCGAACCTGTGCCGAGGCTCGAGCCCATCAACCGGTACACCAGCCGGCCGTATGCCGTGCTCGGTCGCGCTTATACGCCGTACGCACAACTCACGCCGTACAAGGCGCGCGGCGTCGCGAGCTGGTATGGCAAACGTTATCACGGTCAAAAAACCTCCAGCGGCGAGATTTACGACATGTATGCAATGACCGCGGCCCACACGGTGTTGCCCCTGCCCAGCTATGCGCGTGTGACCAATGTCGCGACGGGACAATCGGTCGTGGTGCGCGTGAACGATCGGGGCCCGTTTCACGACGACCGGCTGATCGATCTTTCCTATGTCGCCGCGCAGCGCCTGGGCCTGCTCGGACGGGGTAGCGGTCTCGTGGAGGTCGAAGCGATCATTCCCGGCGAGGCCACGCCGGGCGCGTCGCCACCGGAGCAATCCGCGCCCCCCGTACCGGCGGACCCCGCAGTCGCCGTCGATCGCCGTGGAATATATGTCCAGCTCGGCGCGTTCTCGGTGGCCGACAACGCGGACGCGTTTCTGCGCAAAATGCGCATTGAGCTGGCCTGGCTGGCGGCGTCGATCGGCGTTTATCGCCACGAGGCGCTGTATCGGGTGCGCGCCGGACCCTACGCGAGCCGCGAGCAGGCCAACCAGGCCGCCGAACGGGTGCAAAAGCAACTCGGCCTCAGGGCTCTGGTGCTCGATCGCTGATGCAACACCGCCGCCACACAATGATCGTCTCCACCAACGCTCCCCGGTAATGTCCGGTGCAACCATGCGCACGCTGATCTGCGGTTCCATTGCCTACGACACCATCATGGTGTTTGGTGATCGCTTCAAGAACCACATTCTGCCCGAGCAGATTCACATCCTGAACGTCGCCTTCCTGGTGCCCGACATGCGCCGCGAGTTCGGCGGCTGCGCGGGCAATATCGCCTACTCGCTGAAAATGCTCGGCGGGGATCCGCTGATCATGGCGAGCGTGGGAGACGATTGGCAGCCTTATGCCTATCGCCTGGAAAAATTGCGCCTCTCGCCCGAGCATGTGCGCCAGGTCCCGAACACGTTCACGGCGCAGGCCTTCATCACGACCGATCTGGATGACAATCAGATCACTGCGTTTCATCCGGGTGCGATGAATTTCTCGCACCTGAATCACGTCTCGGACGCGCGCGACGTCGGTCTGGGTATCATCGCGCCCGATGGACGCGAGGGCATGATGCAGCATGCCCGCGAATTCGCGGAAGCCGGCGTGCCTTTCATCTTCGACCCCGGTCAGGGTTTGCCGATGTTCTCCGGCGAAGAACTCTTGACATTCATCGGCCAGGCAGATTTTGTGACGGCCAACGACTACGAGGCCAAAATGTTGCAGGAGCGCACCGGCAAATCCGTCGAAGAATTGTCCCGGATGGTCAAGGCGTTGATCGTCACGCAAGGCGCCCAGGGATCGCTCGTGTTCGTGGACGGCAAGCCCGAATCCATTCCCGCGGTAAAACCCGAGCAAGTGCTCGATCCCACCGGATGCGGAGATGCCTACCGAGCAGGACTTCTGCACGGCATCGCCAGCGGGCTGGATTGGGCGACGACGGGGCGGCTCGCCTCGCTGCTGGGCTCGATCAAGATTGCGCAACGCGGGGCGCAGAATCACCTGTTCACGCGCGACGAGATCAGCGTTCGTTTCCGCGAGGCATTCGGCCGCGCGCCCTGGTAGTGCCGAGGCATCGCGACCGCGCCGGCAGGGTGTTATCCGACCGAACCTCGCTTCGCGCGCAGACCAGGACGCCGCCAGTGCGCCGCTGCTATCGCGCAACCCGCGTCATGCTGCATCTGGTCGCCGGCCTGTTCGAGGCTGCCGTGCTGTTTCCCTTCTACGCGCGGGCGAAGCGTCAGCGGGCCATCAGCAGATGGTCGGGAAGGTTGCTTGCCTACCTGGGTGTGCGCGTGCGGGTGCGCGGCGCGCCGCCGATGAGCGCAAACCGGGCCGCCGTGCTGGTGGCCAATCACGTCTCCTGGCTCGATATCCAATTGATTCATTCGGTGTGGCCGGTTCGCTTCGTCGCCAAGGCAGAAGTGCGAAGCTGGCCGCTGATTGGTTGGCTTTCTGCCCGCGCCGGCACCTTGTTCATCGAGCGCGGCAATCATCGCCATGCGGCCCAGGCCAATCAATCGATTCATGCCGCTTTGGAGCAAGGCGACGCGGTGGGTGTGTTTCCCGAAGGCACGACCACGGACGGACGAACACTCGCGCGCTTTCATGCCTCGCTGCTGCAGCCCGCGGTCGATGAGCGCGCGGTGGTTTATCCGGTGGCACTGCGTTATCTGGATGAAGCCGGGGAGATCAACGTCAGGGCCAGTTATGAGGGGGAGACCTCGCTGGCGCAATCGCTGCAAATGATCCTGGCCGAGCGGGTAATCCACGCCGAACTGACCTTCCTGCCTGCCCTCGACGCTGCCGGCAAGTCGCGGCGGGAACTGGCCGCCCAAACGCAAGCCGCGCTCGCCGCCGCGCTCAATCTGCCGGTTGCAGGCCCGCAACCTGGAATAGCCGCCGGTCCTCCAGGCGCACCGCGCTAAGACGCCCACCCCATACACAACCCGTATCGAGCGCAATAAGATTGTCTTGAAGGCGCAGGCCGAGGGCCGACCAATGTCCGCACACGATCGTGCTATCGGCGCTGCGCCGACCCGGCACCTCGAACCACGGCATGAAGCCAGCGGGAATATCTTCCACGCCACCCTTGTGGCTGAAGTCCATGCGTCCGTCGGCCGTGCAAACCCGCAGGCGCGTCATGGCGTTGATGATGATGCGCAGCCGATCATACCCGCCGGCCGAATCCTCCCAGCGGTCCGGCAAGTTGCCGTACATCTGCGCCATCAGCGCGTGCCGCGTGTCCGCTAGCAGGGCGTGCTGCGTTTCGGTCGCCAGATCGAGTGCCCGGCGGATACTCCAGGCGGGCAGCAGCCCGGCATGCACCATGGCGTAGCCGTGCTCGGCATGCATCAGCGGAAGCGCTCGCAGCCATGCCAGCAAACTTTCGCGATCAGGCGCGTTCAAAATCGCTCCCAGCGTGTCCTGCCGGTGAACTTTGGCTTGACCGTCGGCCACCATCAGCAGATGAAGATCATGGTTGCCCAGCACGCTGACGGCGCTGGCGCCCAGATCCTTGACGAAGCGCAAAACTTCCAATGACTGCGGGCCGCGGTTGACCAGGTCGCCGACGAACCACAGCCGGTCGCGCGAGGCGCGAAAGCCGATCTGCGCCAGCAAGCTTTGCAGAGGGCCGAAACAGCCCTGCACGTCACCGATCGCGTAGGTGGCCATGCGCGGCAGGTGGCTGGGAGGTCGATCGAGTCGTATCAGACATGTCCGCGATGGGGCTGCGTTACCGTGCAACAAAACGGCGCAGCCCTGCTGCGCCGTTTTTGGCCGGTCGTGCGCCGCCTACTTGACCTGGCTCACCATGAAATCGACCGCGGCCTTGATGTCCGCATCGGCGGCTGACATCGCTCCTCCCTTCGGCGGCATGGCGTTCTTGCCTTTGAGGACGCTGTTATAAAGCGCTGACTTGCCTTGCGCAATGCGTGCACTCCAGGCGGCCTTGTCGGTTAGTTTGGGTGCGCCGGCCACTCCCGCCGCGTGGCAGGCCATGCACACCGTGTCGTAAAGATTCTTGCCTGCGTTCGCACTGCCCGCTGCCGCCGTCGTCACCGGCGCCGCGCTGGCGGGCTGGTTGGTGTTCGCCGCGGCGGCTAGTTCGGGGGGGACTTCGCCGATGATCACTTCGCCGACCGGTTTCAGGCGCTCGGTGACTATCGCGTCGTTCGGAGGCCCCACTTTGAGTCCGCCTGTCACGAAGCTGGCAATCATCACGATACCGATGACCGGAATGAGAAATGCCAGCAGCACCACGACGATGAGTTGCCGCGGTGTCTTGATCAGCGAGACGTGTTCTTCGACATGCACTTCCGACATGAAAAAACCTCTGGCAGGGGCTTGAAGAGGCGAAATTATAGGCCATCCGCCCTTCGCCAGACAGCGCCTGGAATGGACGCAGTGGGCCTTTGCCCGTAAACTGGCCATATGCGCCCGTAGCTCAGCTGGATAGAGTACTGCCCTCCGAAGGCAGTGGTCGGACGTTCGAATCGTCTCGGGCGCGCCATCCTTTTCGTTTCTGCCGTTGTTCGTCGTCCATTGAATGACTCAGTCGGCCTTGGCGCGCTGTTCCTCAGCAGCTTTCTCGCGGCGACTGTGCTCCCCGGCGGATCGGAATTCGTCTTTGCCGCCGTGCTGGCGACCGGCAGCGCGGCGCTGTGGCCGGCGCTGGCCGTTGCCACCCTCGGCAACACTCTGGGCGGCGCCAGTTCCTATCTGATCGGCCGCGTGTTCCCGCGCGGCGAGCGGAGCGGTCGCGCGCTCGATTGGGTGCGCCGCTGGGGGGCCCCGGTACTGCTGCTGTCGTGGGTGCCGGTCATCGGCGACGCATTATGCGTCGCCGCCGGCTGGCTGAGGCTCAGCGCCGGATGGTCGTTGTGTTTCATCGCTCTGGGCAAATTCGGACGCTACTACCTCATTGCGCGGCTCATGGGTTGAACGGCGATGTCTGGTTTGCATGCCGCACGGTAGAATTGTCGTTCGATCCTGAAGTCTTAATCAGATGCAGCCGATTCCCCCCTTCGCAGCCGCCAATGTGCGGGTTCGCGAAATTCCGTACAACTACACTTCGTTTTCCGATCGCGAGATCGTGATGCGCTTGCTCGGCACGCCGATGTGGCAACTGCTCGACGAGTTGCGCAGCCAGCGCCGCACGGGTCGATCCGCTCGTATGCTCTATGAAGTGCTGGGCGACATCTGGGTGGTGAATCGCAATCCGTATTTGCAGGACGACATGCTGGACAACCGTCGGCGCCGCGAGGCGCTGATCGAAGCCCTGCGCCATCGGTTGCGACAAATCGAATTGCGCCGTGGCGAGGGCGTGGACTCCAGCGATGTCACCGGCAAGGTCGCTCGCCTGCTCGCGGCTGCACATAAGGCCGTGGATGATTTCGCGCTCGGATTCGAGCAAACCGCGAAGCTGCGGCGCAAGGTTCTGCGCCGCCTTGCTTCGGTCACCCGCCGCGACAACATCGCGTTCGACGGACTGGCGCGGGTTTCGCACGTCACCGATGCAACCGACTGGCGCGTGGAGTATCCGTTCGTCGTGCTGCACCCCGATAGCGAAGACGAAGTGCAGCCCATCGTGCAGGCTTGCATCGATCTGGGTCTGACGCTCATCCCGCGGGGGGGCGGCACGGGCTACACCGGTGGAGCGATCCCGCTCGACAAGTTCTCGGCGGTGATCAACACGGAAAAACTCGACGCGCTGGGCGCGGTGGAAATGACCGCGTTACCAGGCGTGGCGCACCCGGTGGCCACCATTCAATGCGGCGCCGGCGTGGTAACGCGCCGCGTCATGGAGGCAGCCGAACGCGCCGGCCGCGTCTTCGCGGTCGATCCTACTTCTGCGGATGCTTCCTGCATCGGCGGCAACGTCGCCATGAATGCGGGCGGCAAGAAAGCAGTGCTTTGGGGTACGGCCATCGATAATCTCGTTTCGTGGCGCATGGTCACGCCCGACGCTGAATGGATGCTGGTGGAGCGCCTTGACCACAATCTGGGCAAGATTCACGATGCAGCGCTGACCCGTTTTCGCGTCACGCGTTATGGCCCCGACGGCCGCACGCCCCGCGGCGAGCCCGAGATCATGCAAATCCCCGGCCAGGGATTTCGTAAGTCCGGACTCGGCAAAGACGTCACTGACAAATTTCTCGCGGGTCTGCCCGGCGTGCAAAAAGAAGGATGCGACGGCATCATCACCTCTGCGCGCTTCATCCTGCATCAAATGCCGGCGCACACCCGTACGGTTTGCCTGGAGTTCTACGGACAAGTGCGCCAGGCCGTACCTTCGATCGTGGAGATCAAGAATCACCTGGACCGGCGCCCGGGCGGGGCTACCCTGGCCGGGCTCGAGCATCTTGACGAGCGCTATCTGAAAGCTGTCGGCTATGCCACTAAGGCCAAGCGCGGCGGGCGGCCGAAAATGGTGCTGCTCGCCGATATCGTGGGACAGGATGATCGCGCGGTCGGCGAAGCGGCATCCGCCGTAGTCAGAATCGCCAATGCGCGCGGCGGCGAAGGCTTTATTGCCGTATCGCCGGAAGCGCGCAAGCAATTCTGGCTCGACCGCTCGCGCACCGCGGCCATTGCCAAGCACACCAACGCGTTCAAGATCAACGAGGACGTCGTTATTCCGCTGGCGCGGCTCGGGGACTATTCCGACGGTATCGAACGCATCAACATCGAACTCTCGCTCAAAAACAAGATCGCCCTGCTCGATTGCCTGCAGGAATTCCTCGAGGACGAGCTGCCACTGCATGAAGAGTCCGAGAAACTGCCGCAGGCCGAAATCCTCGGCGGCCGGCCGGCGAACGCCGCCGAGCTGGTTCGCCAGACTCGCATGCGCTGGCAGTGGCTGCTCGATCACCTGGATGCGCCGCTGAGTGAATTTGCCAGCCAGCCTGGCGCAAATCCGGTGGCGACGCATGACGGCGCGGTGCCGCAAGCGCCCCAGTCGCAGGGATCTGTGTTTGAAGCACTGCAGAGCCATGTCCTGCGGGTGTCCTGGAAAAAGGATGTGCGCGAACCACTGATGCAGATTTTTGACGGGCGCGCCTTCGATCCGATCCGCGCAGGAATCGAAGCGCGTCATAAACGCGTGCTCAAAAGCCGGCTGTTCGTAGCGCTGCATATGCATGCCGGCGACGGCAACGTGCATACCAATATTCCGGTGAACTCCGACGACTATGCCATGTTGCAGGCGGCTAACGCCGTCGTCGCGCGCGTTATGAAACTTGCACGTGCGCTGGACGGCGTGATTTCCGGCGAACATGGCATCGGCCTGACCAAACTCGAGTACCTGGAGCCCCAGGAGATGGCCGGGTTTGCCGCTTACAAACAGCGCGTGGATCCGCACGGCCGTTTCAATCGGGGCAAGTTGCTGGCCGGGGCGAATCTCGAGAATGCCTATACGCCAAGTTTCAATCTGCTCGAACTCGAAAGCCTGATTCTGGAACAGAGCGCGATCGGCGAGATTTCCGATTCGATCAAGGACTGCCTGCGCTGCGGCAAGTGCAAGCCGGTTTGCGCCACGCATGTGCCGCGCGCGAACCTGCTGTACTCGCCTCGCAACAAAATACTGGCCACCTCGTTGTTGATCGAGGCATTCCTGTACGAGGAGCAGACGCGCCGCGGAGTGTCGCTGAAGCATTTCGATGAATTTTCCGATGTCGCCGACCATTGCACCGTCTGCCACAAGTGTTTGAACCCCTGTCCGGTGGACATCGATTTCGGCGATGTGTCCATTGCCATGCGCAACTTCCTGCGCCGGCAACGCAAGAAAAAGCTGAACCTCGGCACGGCCGCATCGATGTTCTTCTTGAACGCGACCGATCCGAGCACCATCAAAGTCACCCGCAAGATCATGATCGAGTGGGGCTTCCGCGCGCAGCGCCTGGCGCACCGCGCAGGCAAGTCGCTCGGCCTGATTCAGGGTCAGGTCAAGCATCCGCCAGCCACACTCGGCAAGCCGCCGGTCAAGGCCCAAGTCATTCACATCATCAACAAGCCCATGCCGGGCGGTTTGCCGAAAAGGACCTCTCGGGCGCTGCTCGACATCGAGGACAGTCGCATGGTGCCGGTGATTCGTAATCCAAACAAAGTCAATGAAGATTCGGACGCGGTGTTTTATTTCCCCGGTTGCGGCAGTGAACGGCTGTTCGGGCAGGTGGGCCTGGCGACGCAGGCGATGCTCTACGAAGTAGGCGCCATCACCGTGCTGCCGCCGGGCTATCTGTGCTGCGGTTATCCGCAGACGTCCGCTGGGGAAGCGGACAAAGGCCAGAAAATCAGTACCGATAATCGTGTGCTGTTCCACCGTGTCGCGAATACGTTGAACTATCTCGACATCAAGACCGTGGTGGTGTCCTGCGGAACCTGCATGGACCAGTTGCAGAAGTACGAGTTCGACAAGATCTTTCCCGGCTGCCGGCTGCTTGACATCCATGAGTACCTGCTCGAGAAGAAGGTGAGGCTCGAAGGCGTCAGCGGCGTGCGCTACATGTACCACGATCCCTGCCACTCCCCCATGAAGACCTACGAGCCGCTCAAGGTGGTCGCCAAACTCATGGGGGCCGAGGTGCCACTGAATGATCGCTGCTGCGGCGAATCGGGCACGCTGGCCGTGACGCGGCCGGATATCTCTACACAGGTGCGTTTTCGCAAGCAGGAAGAAATGCAAAAAGGCGTGGCCGCCCTGCGCGCTCAAGGCGCGCAGGAACCGGTCAAGATCTTGACCTCCTGCCCGTCGTGCCTGCAGGGGTTGTCACGGTTTCGAGACGATGCCGGCGCACAGGCCGATTACATCGTGGTCGAGATCGCCAGACACATATTGGGCGAAAACTGGATGGCCGAATATGTGGCAAAGGCCAACAGCGGCGGAATTGAGCGCGTCCTGTTGTGAGCGACGCTACACCTGCTCGCAAGCCCACGCCGCAAGGCGGGAAAACGGCGCCCACCGCGCCGTGTCCGCTGTGCGCGCAAGCCGGCGGCGAAGTGCTGTGGGATGACGGCTTCGCGCGCGTAGTACTGGCGGGCGAAGCGGATCATCCGGGGTTCTGCCGCGTGATCCTCAATGCGCACGAAAAGGAAATGACGGCACTGTCCGAGGTCGATCGCACGCGGCTGATGGAAGTGGTATTTGCCGTAGAGCGCGCGCTGCGCGATTTGCTGAATCCGGAAAAAATAAATCTCGCGAGCCTTGGCAACGTCGTGCCGCACCTGCACTGGCATGTGATCCCGCGATTCACGGACGATCCTCATTTTCCGGACGCAGTGTGGGCCGCGCGGCGGCGCGACGGCGCGCGTGCCTTAGCCGGCGGATTCACCGCAACGCTGCGTGGGCGCTTGGAAGCCCTGCTGGGCCGGCAGCACTAGGCCGGGATTCTTGCTGCGGCCCGGCCGGCGGCGAGCCGCCGGGTCTCGGGGAATGTGACGCTGAACGTGCTGCCCTGCCCCGGCATGCTGTGGATATCGAGCCGGGCCTGGTGGCGCCCCAGTACATGCTTGACGATCGCCAGACCCAGACCCGTTCCTCCCGTTTCGCGCGACCGGCTGCGATCGACGCGATAGAACCGCTCGGTGAGCCGGTCGATATGCTGCGGCTCGATACCGATGCCGTTGTCGCGGACTTCGAAAGTCGGCTGCGTGTCGCGCAGTCCCCAGCGGATGTCGATCTGGCCTTTTTCGGGCGTGTAGCGAACGGCATTGCTGATCAGATTGCCGAAAGCGCTGCGCAACTCCTCCGAATTGCCTTTGAGCCCTTCAGCGCTTTCTATGCTCAGGCGGATCTGGTGTCGCCCGGCAGAGAGCGCCAGTGCATCCTGATGCAGCGTGCGCAGCATGTCCGGTACGTTGACATCCTCCTCGCGCAGCGGATTCTGGGTGCTTTCGAGCCGCGACAGGGTCAACAGGTCTTCGACCAGGCGCGTCATGCGGCTGGTCTGCTCGCGCATCATGCCGATGGCGCGCTTGGACATCTTTTCGTCGGTGACTTGCATATCGTCGAGGGTTTCGAGAAATCCGCCGACTACGGTGAGCGGCGTGCGCAACTCGTGCGATACGTTGGCGACGAAATCGCGCCGGGTCGTTTCCAGCCGTTCCCAGCGGGTGATGTCGCGACCGATGATCAGCTTGCGGCTGTCGCCATAGGGCACCTGCTGCACCGCCAGGGCCATTTCACCGGCCGGACGCGCCAGTCTGAGTACCAGCGGCTCGCCCGCGCGCTTCGACGACAGGTGGTCGACAAACTGTGGCTGCCGCACGATGTAGGTGATCTGCTGGCCGCGATCGCGCTCGTTATCGATGCCGAAATAGTCTTCCGCTTTCGGATTGCACCACTCGATGCGGTCGGTCCCGTCCAGTATAACCACTGCGTCGGGAAGCGCCGCCCCGGCGAGCTCAAAGCGCGACAGCGCTTCACTCAGACTTGCTTCGGTCTCGCGCTGGCGTTTGAGCATCTTCAGCATGTGCGACGACAGATATTCCCATGCGCCCGAGCCCACCGGCATGTTGTGGAACTGCGGGTGCTGCAGCCAATGGTACAGGTTGGACAGATTGCGCAGATGATGCAGCAGCAGGGTGAGCAACAGGAAACTCAATATCACCAGTGCCCACGTCGCCCCGACGATGGGCCAGCATAAGAGCGCGATGACCCCGATCAGGACGACGCTGGACAAGGGCCTGCCCCACATGGATTTCAAGCGTGTCGTCCCTCGAATGAATCGCGCGAAATTATCGCAGAATTGCGCGTCGTCGCCCGCGGGCAATCTCAGTTCGCGGAAAACCGATACCCCGTCCCGCGCACGGTCTGAACCAGCACGTCGAGTTTGAAAGGCTCCAGCGCCTTGCGAAGCCGCCGGATATGCACATCCACGGTGCGTTCTTCGACGAACACGTGATCGCCCCAGACCTGGTCGAGCAACTGGGTTCGCGAATGCACGCGTTCCGGATGCGTCATAAAGAAATGCAACAGCCTGAACTCGGTCGGACCGAGATCCACGGCGCTGCCGTTGCCGGTTACGCGATGACTGGCCGGGTCGAGCAGCAGTCCACCGATCTGCACGGTGTCGTCCGTCATCTCCGGCGCGCGCCGGCGCAGCACGGCTTTGATTCGCGCATTGAGCTCGCGCGGTGAAAATGGTTTGGTGATGTAATCGTCCGCGCCCGTTTCAAGGCCATGCAACTTGTCCTGTTCGTCGGAGCGCGCCGTCAGCATGATGATCGGTATCGCTCGCGTACGCTTGTCGGCGCGCAGGCGCCGCGCGAATTCGATACCCGAAAGTCCCGGCAGCATCCAATCGAGCAGCACGAGATCGGGAATCGCACTGGCGACCAGATGTAGCGCTTTCTCCGCGCTCTCCGCGCACAGCGGCTGATGTCCCGCCTGCTTCAGGTTGTAAGAAATCAGCTCCTGAATCGCGGGTTCATCTTCGACGACGAGTATGGTTGCTGCCATGGCGGGGCGTTGACGAATGTGTGTTTGCGTTTGCAATACTATGAAGCTAATGTTACAAGGTCGTGACGGTCAGGAACAGCAAGTGCCGTTTGGCGGCTATGATGGCAGCTTCGCCTCGTGGCCCAAAACTATCCGCATCCGAGCTCTTGCGAGCTATTCATGGCAGGCATTCAACCTGGGGCTGCACGTCCCGTCGAGCTAAAACTGCACCAGAAGTCTCGCGTTCTGGAAATTTCGTTCGACGACGGCAAGACTTTCCGGCTTACCTGCGAGTTTCTGCGGGTCTATTCGCCATCAGCGGAAGTGCGCGGACACGGGCCCGGCCAGGAAGTGCTGCAGGAGGGTAAGGCAGACGTGCAAATAAGCGCCATCGAACCCGTCGGTCACTACGCGGTGAAGCTGGTATTCGACGATGGACACGACACCGGTTTGTATTCCTGGGACTATTTGTACAACCTGGGAGAGAACCAGCCGCGCATGTGGCAACAGTATCAGGAACGCCTGGCGCTGGCCGGCGCGCAGCGCGAACCGGCCAGCAAGGCGCCGCGCGCAACCGACGCAAAATCCGGCTGGAAGAAAATTTGACAGCGATGATGCGCGCAATCCCATGAAGCCGCAAAAGACCACCGATTTCGGTTTTCAGAAAGTACCCGAAGCGGATAAGGCGCGAAAAGTAGCGGGCGTATTCAGTTCCGTGGCGCAGCGCTACGACATCATGAATGACCTGATGTCAGCCGGATTGCATCGTCTCTGGAAAAGGTTCGCCGTGCAGATGAGCGCGGTGCGTCGGGGCGGCCGTGTACTGGATATCGCCGGCGGTACCGGCGATCTCGCGGCCTTGTTCGCCCGGCGGGTCGGCGACACCGGTGAAGTCTGGCTGACCGATATCAATCGGGATATGCTCGCGCGCGGTCGCGATCGACTGATCGACGCCGGGCATATCATGCCGATCCTGCAGTGCGATGCCGAGCGCCTGCCCTTGCCTGATGGGTATTTCGACTGCGCGATCGTCGGGTTTGGTCTGCGCAACATGACGCACAAGGACAAGGCCCTGGCGGAGATGCTGCGCGTCGTGCGAGCCGGCGGTCGTATCCTGGTGCTGGAGTTTTCCAGGGTGTGGCAACCATTGCAGCCGGTCTACGACGCTTACTCATTCCGGCTGCTGCCGCTTCTGGGCAAGATCGTCACGGGCGATGCCGGCAGCTACAGGTACCTGGTGGAGTCTATCCGCAGGCATCCCGACCAGCATGCCCTCAAGTCGCTGATGGAGCAGGCCGGGTGCGCGCGCGTCGAGTTCTACAACCTGGCGGCCGGCGTGGTGGCCTTGCACGTCGGTTACAAGTTCTGACCATGTTCGCGCGAGCGTTTTGCCAGTTCGCCAATCATCTGCTGGAGCCAGCCGCGTGGGCCCGCGAGAGTCTCGCGGCTCACGCCGGCAAAGTAGTCGCCATCGAAATGTTTCCCGTGCGGCTGGCCGTCGCGGTCAACGCAACAGGTCTGCTGCAGGCGGCACCGCCGGGGGCGAACGCGGATGCCCGGATCCGTCTGACGCCTGCAACCGCGCTGCAGATTCTCGCGCAAGGCGAAGCGGCCTGGCGCCAGGCCGACGTGCAAGGCGATACCGAGTTCGCCGCGACCATTGCCAGGATAGCGGCCAATCTGCCGTGGGATTTCGAGGAAGACCTGAGCGGCTTGTTCGGCGATGTTGCCGCGCATCGTCTGGCGCTGGCCGGACGTGCCGCCGCGCATTGGCCGAAACAGGCGGTGCAAGGCATTACAGGCAACGTTGTCGAGTTTCTGACCGAAGAAAAACACCTGCTGGTCACGCCGTTGCGGGCCGCGGAGTTCGTGCGTGAAGTCGATGATCTGCGCGATGCGGTGGAGCGTCTCGACAAGCGAGTCGCCCGACTGCGGCGGCAATTGCGCGCCGACTGAAGGGTCGCCTACCCGATGCATTTGTGGCGGCTTCTCAAAATAATGCGCGTGGCCTTGCGATTCGGGCTGGATGAATTCATTCTGGGTCACGAGCGCGTGCGCGTCCTGCGTCCCCTGCTCTCGGCCGCATTGTTCTGGCGCCGGCTCGAGCGCCCGCGCGGCGAACGCTTGCGGCTGGCGCTGGAAACGCTTGGACCCATTTTCGTCAAGTTCGGCCAGGTGCTCTCCACGCGTCGAGACCTGGTGCCGCTCGATATCGCCGATGAACTGGCAAAGTTGCAGGATCGCGTGCCGCCCTTTGCAGCCGAACAGGTGTACCGCACGCTCGAACGCACCTATCGCTTGCCCGCACACCAGGTTTTCGAGCAGTTCGATCCGGTGGCCGTTGCCAGCGCTTCCGTGGCGCAGGTTCACTTTGCCGTGTTGCCCGGCGGGCGCGAAGTGGCCGTAAAAGTCTTGCGTCCCGGCATTGCGCCCGTGATTGAAGAGGACGTGGCGCTGCTCAACGTGGCGGCAAGCCTGATCGAGAAACTCTGGGCAGACGGGCGCCGCCTCAAACCTCGCGAAGTCGTGGCGGAGTTCGAACGGCATTTGCACGACGAACTGGATTTACTCCGGGAAGCGGCGAACGCGAGCCAGTTGCGACGCAATTTCAGCGATTCGCAGCTATTGCTCGTGCCGGAAGTATTCTGGGATTACTGCGGCAGCGAAGTCATGGTGATGCAACGCATGCTCGGTACGCCGATCAGCCAGATCGAACGCCTGCGAGCCCAAGGCATCGACGTGCCGAAGCTGGCGCGCGCCGGCGTGGAGATTTTTTTCACCCAGGTATTCCGCGACGGATTCTTTCATGCCGACATGCATCCCGGAAACATCCTGGTCGCGGCGGACGGGCGATACATTGCGCTCGACTTCGGCATCATGGGGACGCTCAATGAGATCGACAAGAATTATCTGGCGCAGAATTTTCTGGCGTTTTTCCGGCGCGACTACCGCCGCGTGGCGCATATACATCTGGAATCCGGATGGATCCCCGCCGACACGCGAATCGAAGAGTTCGAAACCGCGATTCGCGCGGTTTGCGAGCCCGTATTTGACCGGCCGTTGAAGGAGATCTCATTTGGCAAGGTGTTGCTGCGACTGTTTCAAACCTCGCGGCGGTTCAATATCGAGATCCAGCCGCAGCTGGTCCTGCTGCAGAAAACCCTGCTGAACATCGAAGGATTGGGCCGCGATCTGGATCCTGATCTCGACCTGTGGGCCACCGCCAAGCCTTATCTGGAGCGCTGGATGGCCGAGCAGGTTGGCTGGCGAGGGTTCTTGCACAACATCGGCCAGGAGGCGCCGCAGTGGAGCGCCATGCTGCCGCAGTTGCCCCGGCTCATTCATCGATCGCTCTCGGAGCCTTCGCCTCGCGCGTTGGAGACGGCCATGGCGGTACTGCTTGCGAGCCAGCAGCGCAACAACCGGTTGCTTGGCTGGGTACTGGTGGCACTACTGTCGGTCCTGGCGCTGGTCCTCGCACGCGGTTATTTGTAGCAGCGCACAACTGTCACCTGCTCGAAATCTGGTATTCATCGCGCTGTAACATTCGAGCACCAGAATCCGACTCCGTCAGCCCCCGCCATCGATTGCGGCGGCAAGCTTTCAACCTGGAGAACGTTTAAATGGGATTCAAGATCACGGCATCCAAACGCTTATTGCTGGCAACGGCCATCGCCGGCCTGGGCAGTTTCGCTTCGCCCGCCCTCGCCGATATGGAAACTCTGCTCGACAAGTTGCACGAGAAGGGGGTGTTGAGCGATGAGGATTACCAGCAGATGCGCACCGAGGCGCGCACCGAGCGGCGCGCACAGGCCCTGAAGGAGGCCAACGAATCGGAGAAAGCGATCAAGAAAGCCGAATCTGCACCATCCGAACTGACCGGAAGGTTCAAGGACGGCTTTTCCTGGGAGTCTGGCGACAAGGAGAACGCCATCTCGGTCAATGGACGCATCCACGCGGATTACCGCCAGTTCAGCGAGAACTCCTGCGCCGTGCCGTCTGGATCCGCGCCCGGCACCCCGTGCGCCGCCAACGATAAGGCCGCCAATACATTTGACGTTCGCCGTGCCTATATCGGCATCCAGGGCAGGATCGCGGCGGACTGGACATTCGACGTCACTGCGGATGTGGCGCAGACCGGTGCACCCCAGCTCGATGTGGCCTGGATCAACTGGGGCGCTTACAAGAGTGTGCAGCTGCGCGCAGGGCAGTTCAAGATGCCCATGAGTCTCGAA
Source organism: uncultured bacterium (assembly GCA_965233135.1). Lineage (GTDB taxonomy): Bacteria > Pseudomonadota > Gammaproteobacteria > Burkholderiales > JACQAP01 > JACQAP01. The sequence continues at coordinate 30,045 of CBDDRM010000111.1, forward strand.
GAGCAGACCAGTTCGCGCTTCATCGATTTTCAGGAGCGTTCGCTGGTCAATGCTCTGGTGCCAGCCAAAGAGCGCGGCCTGATGCTCCACGGCACGCCGGCGAGCGGAGTTTTTTACGGCGTTGCGGTCTCCAACGGCGCCGGCAAGAACAGGAACGAAAGTTCGTCGACAACCGATGGCAAGGACGTCATCGGCCGCGTCGGGGTCAACGTCGCCGAACTGATCGGAAACAAGGATATGGTGCTGCACGCGGCGGCGGCGTATTCCGATGGCACCGCTAATGGCACGACGGATGCGCCTTACACTGCGCGTACCGAAGCGCGCGGCCTGGAGTTTTTTGCAATTCCTTCAGCCGCGGCGACCAGGCTCGATCGCACGCGCGAACAGGCGGAAACGTCGCTGGCCTGGAATCAGTTCAAATTGCAAGGGGAATGGATCAAGGCGAATTACTCGACCACGACGTTCGATCGCGACATCGATGTCTATTACGCCGAGGTCATGTGGCTGATCACCGGTGAGAAGTATGCCGATGCTTATCGCAATGGTGCTTACGGGGCGATCAAACCGAATCGTCCTTTCAGGAAGGGCGGGGACGGCTGGGGCGCCTGGGAAGCAGGCGTACGTTATACCGACTTCGATGCCGGTGATTTTCCGATCGTAGCGGGCCAGTCCAACCAGGCCGATGCCACGACCGTGGCCCTGAAATGGATCCCGAATACCAATACCCGTGTCTACCTGAATTACGTCCAGACCAGTTTCGACCGCCCGGTCAACGTCGTGGGCGGCACGACAGAGAAGGAAAAAGCCGTGACCGTGCGACTTGGCCTGTTCTTCTGAAGCGCTGCCGCCCGCCATCGGCGGGCAGCTCCGGCAACCCGGCGAGCCGCGGATTCCTTCGGGCCCGCGGCTTTGTCGTCCACCGGTCGGTTGAAATCGATCCCCCTGGGTTCTCGCGCTTGCTAGAATTCCGGCTTTTGCCAAAGCTGGCAAAAGCACAGGGTACGCATGGCGCTCCTCGAAATTTGCAATGTTACGCGGCGCTTCGGCGACTTCGTCGCCGTCGACGACGTCAGCCTGAGTATTGAAGCCGGCGAGTTCTTCACACTGCTGGGACCCTCGGGGTGCGGGAAAACCACGCTGTTGCGCATGATCGCGGGCTTCGATGTGCCAGACCGCGGCACAATTGTCGTGGACGGGCGCGATATGACCGGCATCGCCCCGGAAGCGCGCAACATCCATACCGTGTTCCAGAGCTACGCGCTGTTTCCACACATGAGCGTGGAGCAGAATATTGCCTTCCCGCTGAAGATGGCGAAAGTCGACCCGTCCAAGATTGCCCAGCGCGTCGAGGAGGCACTCGAAGACGTGCGTCTGACCGGGATGGGCAAGCGCTATCCCAGCGAACTGTCCGGCGGGCAGAAACAGCGCGTGGCGGTGGCGCGTGCGCTGATCAATCGGCCGAAGCTGCTGCTGCTCGATGAACCGCTGGCTGCGCTCGATGCCAAGCTCAAGGAAAGTGTGCAACTGGATCTGATCGGCCTGCAGAAGGAAATCGGCGTCACGTCCGTCTACGTCACGCACGACCAGAGCGAGGCGCTGGCGCTGTCGCACCGCGTCGCGGTCATGAACCACGGACGTGTCGAGCAGGTCGACGAGCCCTCGCGAATCTACAGCCTGCCGAAGAATCGTTTCGTGGCGGATTTCATCGGTCAATGCAACTTGCTCGAAGGCGAGATAAAGGCTTGTGAGGGCGAGCGCATGACGGTCGCCTTGTCCGGCATCGGTGACGTGATGGCGATGAATGTCGAAGGCGATGCGCCCGGTTTGAAAGGCGCTTTGGCGCTGCGCCCGGAGAAAGTCGCCATCGGGCGGGAGTTGCCTGCGGAGCCGCATTTCAACCGGTTCACCGGCAGGGTGCACGATTTTCTGTACCTGGGCGATGTCACGATTTATATCGTCGAGCTTGCAAAGGGCCAGCGCATCGAGGCCCTGTTGCCCAATTCCACGGCGGGGCGAACTAAATTTTTCGAAGCCGGAGACCCGGTCGAAATAGGCTGGCGCGACGATGCCGGGCACTTTCTGAACGACTGAACGGCGGCCATGCGACGCAACTCCCTGCACAAATGGCTGATCGGCGGACCGCCGCTTGCCTACCTGCTGGTGTTCTTTGCCATTCCCGTGCTGATCATGGTGCTCGCGTCACTACGCAACCCGGGCGAGTTTGGCGGCCTGGCGCCGCTTATCAGCGAGGAATCCGGCGCGCCGCGCCTGGATTTGACGAGCGAGAACTACGCGCGGTTCTTCTCCGATTTCCTGTACGTCGGGCTGTTTCTCAAGTCGCTGACCTACGCCGCGATCACGACCGTGGTCTGTCTGATCATCGCCTATCCGCTGGCCATGCTGATCGCGCGCAGTGCGAAGCGCCATCGTGATCTGCTCGTGTTGCTGGTGATTCTGCCGTTCTGGTCCAATTTTCTGATTCGCGTCTACGCATGGATGATCATCCTCGGACCGCAATCGGTGTTCGTGACGGCGTTGAACAACCTGCTGCAGTGGGCCGGGGCGGAACCGGTCAGTCTGCTCTACACGCCGTTTGCGGTCATCGTGGGCCTGGTCTACGTGCATCTGCCCTTCATGGTACTGCCGCTCTATGCGAATCTCGAGAAACACGATCCGGCATTGCTTGATGCTGCCCAGGATCTTGGCGCCAACGCGTGGTGGCGTTTCTGGCGCGTGACCTTTCCACTTTCCCTGCCCGGCGTCTACGCCGGAGCCGCGCTGGTTTTCATTCCCGCACTGGGCATCTTCGCGATCCCCGACATTCTTGGCGGCACCGACGGCATCATGATCGGCAACGTCATCAAGCAGCAATTCCTCGATACGCGCGACTGGCCCTTCGGCAGCGTTCTTTCCATGGTGCTTACCGTCATGGCTGTCATGATCGCCGGGCTGGCAGCCTGGACCGCCAGGCGCTCCAGCACATGAATCGACGTTCGCGCGCATTGTGGGCGGCGGCAGTTTTTGCCTACGTGTTCCTGTACGCGCCGCTGGTGATCGTCGTAATCTATTCCTTCAACGATTCGCGCCTGAATGCGCAGTGGGTGGGCTTCACCCTGTCGTGGTACGAGAAGGTTTTTCACAACGAGAAAATGTTGCGCGCGGCGTGGAATTCGCTGCTGATCGGCGTTACGGCGAGCGCGGTAGCCACCGTGCTGGGCACGATGGCGGGCTATGCCATGTATCGATTCCGCGTGCGTCTTTTGCCGCTGTTAGTGCTGGCGCCGATCGCCATTCCCGAAATCCTGATGGGTGTCTCGTTACTGATCTTTTTCGTATTGCTGAATATCAAACTCGGGATGATCTCGATCATCTTGTCGCACATAGCGTTTTGCATCGGCTTCGTCGCCGTGGTCGTGCGTTCGCGCCTGGCCGGCATGGACGAAAGCCTTACCGAGGCAGCGCGCGACCTCGGCGCCACCCCCTGGCAAGCGTTCCGCCTGGTGACGTTGCCGCTCATCATGCCCGGCGTCGTAGCAGGGGCTCTGATGGCGTTCACGCTGTCCATCGACGATTTCGTGATCACGTTCTTTACCGCAGGTGTGGGTTCGACCACGCTGCCGTTGCAGATTTACACGATGGTAAAGATTTCCGTCACGCCCGAGGTCAATGCCATATCCACCTTGTTGATGGCGCTGACGCTGGCATTGATTCTCATCGCGTCCAGGCTGGCGCCCGGCTCGCTGCGTGCAAAATAGATCCGGGCGGCGCCTCTGGACGAGCCAGACAGGTTTGCCTAAGCTGAACACCCGGCACGATGAAAAACGCCACTTTGCCAACCCGGAGATCAACCATGAGAAAACTGCTGTTGTCTGTGCTGTTGTTAGTTAGTCTGCCCGTGATGGCTGCAGAAGAGCTGCATCTGTACAACTGGAACGATTACATCGCCCCTGACGTCGTCAAAGACTTCGAGCGGCAGTGCAAATGCAAGGTGGTGCAGGATTTTTACGGTGACAACGAGGAACTGGTGGCCAAACTGGCGGCAGGAGCGAAGGGCTATGACATCATGATTCCGACCTCCAACTATGTCGCCGGCATGGCGAAGGCGGGCTGGCTGCGCCCGCTCGACAAGAGCAAGCTGCCGAACTTCAAGAATCTGATGCCTGCCTACCTGAATACGGAGTTCGACCCGGGAAACAAGTACTCGGTCCCGTATGCCATGTCGATCACGCTGATCGGCTACAACGATTTGAAGATGAAGGAACTGGGCATCAACGTGGACTCCTGGGCCGTGATATTCGATCCCAAGATCCTGCAGAAGATCAAGAACAAGGTGACGGTGCTCGACAGCCAGTCCGAACTCATCGCCGCAGCTCTGAAGTATCTGGGTTATTCGGTCAATGATCGGGACCCGGCACATTGGCAGCAAGCCAAAGAAGTCATTCTGACGGCCAAACCATATTGGGCCGCTTTTATGGCTCAGGGCTACATCAAGGAGCTTGCAACCGGCAACATCTGGGTGGTGCACGGCTATTCGAACGACATTTTTCAGGCCGATGCAGGCGCACGCGAGGCTAACCAGAAATTCCGCATCCGCCACGCGTTACCGAAGGAGGGTGCCGTGCTGGCGCTCGATGCGATGGTCATCGCGAAGGATGCGCCGCATCCGGAGCTCGCGCATCGGTTCATCAACTTCATGCTCGAAGGCAAAAATTCCGCCGCGCTGACCAACATTACGGGGTCGGGCAACCCGAACAGCGAGGCCATGCAGTCGATCAAGCCGGAGATCAAGTCGATCAAGGCAGTATTCCCCGATGCGCAATCGGCCAAACGGCTCGAGCAGCTCAAGGACCTGAACCGCAAGGAACGCCAGCTGCGCAACCGGATCTGGACCGAGATCAAAGCCAAGTAGCGCTCGGCAGGCGCTCGCGGCGCGCCGGCAAAGCTAGCGCGCGGTCTTGGGGGGTGATGGTGATTCTTCCAGCGCCTCCAGCAAGCGGGGCAGTTCGGATTCCGGCAGGCTCTGGATTCCGGCCGCGCGTGCTCTGCCATTGCCCGTGGCAAACCGCTGCGCGAGCAAATGCATGCTCGCCGGACCCTCCCCGGGTGCGCGCAGGCTGACCTGATAGCCCGCGGCGTTACGCACCAGAACGGCGATGTTACGACCGGCGTATAGATGTACCAGTTCGTTGGCAAATATGCCGACCACGCGCCGGCTCCAGGCGGCGTCCGGCATGGTAACTACGAGCGCATGGCGGCCGAGGTGCGTAATCGGCAGCGTCCGCGCAATGCGCAAATCGTTTGCCGCGGCCTGTTTGAGGATATCGAATTCACTGGCCTGAGCGCAGAACGCCAGGGGATCAACATAAGGCAGCATGCGTTGATGGAGCGCTGCGGGATCGAAATGCAGGTCGGCAAGCGTGCTGCCATAGGCGTTGTAATTCAGGCCTTCCCCGAGCTGCCGCAAGGTTTCAATTTCTTCCGAGCCCAGGCCAAGCGCAGTTGCAGCCGCATGGGCCTCAGTGCACAGATTGTCCCCGAACGCGGCCACAATCGCCCATGCGCGATAGCGCCCCGAGAGATGACGATCGACGATCAGGCTCGTGCACGTCGAAGCAGAAGGATCGATATGCGCGCTCAGCGCATCATGCGCCGGGATCTCGCCGGCGAAATGATGATCGAAGTAAACCACGCGCGCCCCGGCGTGCAGAATCGCCAGCAGGGCGGTGCGATTGGTATCGAGCGCGACGTCGAGCACGGTGAGTTCATCGCCCGCTTCAGCAGGCACGCGCCCGAGCAAGGCGATATCGCGTTTGACGCCGGTGATCAGCGTGGCACGGCGCGGCTCGGCAAGGCGCAACTGTTGCAATGCACACAGTCCGTCGGCGTCGCCATTGAAGATGTCATAGAATCGCATGTCGCGCGGCCCGCCAGGATGGACAGTACACGGCCCGGCGCATTACCCACATTCCAGGAGCCGTTTGCTGCCTTTACCGTCTGCACGCTACGCGCGCAATTCCAGACTGGTTGCCTATCTCAGCGTAGCTTACCTGCTGCTGGTGGCGTATGCCAGTTTGCACCCGTTTGCCAACTGGCGCGCCCCGAATGACGAGGCCACCCGGTTCCTGTTCGCCGGCTGGCCAGCGTACATCATCGGCTCGGATGTCATCATCAACGTGCTGGCTTACATACCGCTCGGCCTGCTGCTGACTCTGGTATGGATGGGCCGCTTGCCGCGTTGGGGGGCTGTCAGCGCCGGTGCGGCGAGCGCAATGCTGTTCAGTCTGGCGATCGAGTTCGCGCAGACCTATCTACCTACGCGCATTTCCTCCAATGTCGATGTGCTGACCAATTCGCTCGGTGCGTTATGGGGCGGTATCGTTGCCAGTGCCTGGGGGGAACGCTGGGTTTTATCAGGCGAACTGCATCGGTTGCGAGAACGGCATTTCCGGGCCGGCTCCCGCATCGATGTCGCTTTTGTGCTGTTGGCTTTGTGGCTGCTCACGCAACTCAACGCCGAGAACTGGCTGTTTGGCAACGGCGACCTGCGCCCCTTGTGGAGCGTCGACGCAGGCGTGCACTATTCCGCCACCGGTTTCCTGCTGCTCGAAGCGGGTGTCGCTGCACTTAATCTGGCCGGCGTCGCGTTCCTGGTGGGCGCCATTGCCCGATCGTTCGCCGCCGCCGTCGTGGCAGTGATCATGCTGGTCGCGACGGCGCTGATGCTCAAGACGCTCGCCTCCATGGCGTTGTTCATTCCGGGCAATCCCGGGTTGTGGCTGACGCCCGGCTCGGTGCTTGGATTGCTCGCGGGCCTGATGCTGTGGTTACCGCTGGCTCGAGGCTCAGTGCAACATTCGTTGCGTGGCGCGGCTGTATGTCTAATCGGCGGGGTACTGATGGTCAATCTCGCTCCCGAGAATCCCTATTTTCTTGCCGCCATGCGCATCCTGCAGCGCGGGCATTTCCTGCAGTTCAATGCCATGATCGGACTGCTTTCTGCATTGTGGCCTGTGCTGGTGATCGCGTATCTGCTGATAGCGTCACGCGGCAGCCGCGCACTGCGCTGATTTGAAGGAGGCCTCCATGAGGACACCGCCTGCCGCGTCCCACTCTTTGCCCGATGCGCTGGAGGACTTGCGCGAACGTCTACAGCGCTTCGCCGCCGAGCGCGACTGGCAGCAATTTCACACCCCGAAGAATCTTGCCATGTCGGTGGCCATCGAAGCCGCCGAACTCATGGAACATTTCCAGTGGGTGACGGTCGAGCAAAGCATCGCCCTTGACGCCGGCAAGCGCCGCGAGGTCGCGCTGGAAATGGCCGACGTGCTGCTTTATCTGGTCCGCCTGGCCGACGTGCTGGACATCGATCTCGCCGCAGCGGCGCGCGACAAGATTGGCTTGAACGCCAGGAAGTATCCCGCAACGCACGGCTTATAATCCATCATTGGGTCCAGACAGGATGTTTCCGTGAGCTATTACAAGCACCATGTGTTTTTCTGCTGCAATCAGCGCAAGAACGGCGAGACCTGCTGCGCCGATCACGACGCGCAGAAAATGCGCGATTACGCAAAATCAAAAATCAAGGAGCTTCATATGTCCGGCCGGGGCAAGGTGCGCATCAACCAGGCCGGCTGCCTGGATCGCTGCGAAGAAGGCCCGGTGATGGTGGTTTATCCCGAGGAGGTCTGGTACACCTATGTGGACAAGGACGACATCGACGAGATCATCGAGGAGCATCTGGTGAACGGGCGCGTTGTCGAGCGCCTGCGCATTTGAAGCCCGCAGCCGCGCAGAAGCTGTTCATCGACGGTCCGGCCGGAAAGCTGGAGATCGCCGTCAATGATTGTGGCGAAAGCCGCCGCGGCGTGGCGCTGGTGGCGCATCCGCATCCGCTGTACGGTGGCACGCTGGACAACAAGGTGGTGCAGACCCTGGCCAAAGCGTTCGTGCGCCTGGGCTATTGCGCGTTGCGCCTGAATTTCCGCGGCGTTGGCGCGAGCGAGGGCGTGTTCGACGAGGGTCGCGGCGAAGTCGAGGATTTCCTGGCGCTCGCGCGTTACGGCCAGCAATCGTACGGCACAGCGGAATTGGCAATCGGCGGGTTTTCGTTCGGCGGGTTCGTCGCCGCAAGCGCCGCCAGCCAGCTGGCTCCTCGCCATCTGGTGCTGGCCGCGCCGGCAGTCGGGCGTTTTGCGGTCGGAGCCGTGGCAGCACACGCTCTGGTCATCCATGGCGAAGAAGACGACGTGGTGCCTTTGAAAGATGTGCTCGACTGGGCGCGGCCCCAAGCGCTGCCGGTGGTGGTGTTTCCGGGTGCCGGCCATTTTTTTCACGGGGCGCTGGTGAGCCTGCAGCGCGTCGTCGAGCAACACTGCCGCAATTGAGTGCGCCGCCCATGGCAATCGCTGGCGCGCTGCCGACAGGATAGACGATGCTCTGGATCAAGTCTTTCCACATTATCTTCATGGTGACCTGGTTCGCGGGCCTGTTCTACCTGCCGCGCCTGTTCGTGTACCACGCGCTGGCTGAAGACGTCGTGAGCCAGGAGCGATTCAAGATCATGGAACGCAAGCTGTTCTACGGCATCATGACCCCAGGTGCCGTGCTCACTATCGCATCGGGCCTTGGCTTATGGCTGGGATATGATTTCGAGGGCGGCTGGCTGCATGCCAAACTGGCGCTGGTGCTGGGGCTCGTGCTCTACCATGTTTACTGCGGCAAGTTGTTGGCCGACTTCAAGCGCAACCGGAATCGACACGGCCATGTCTTCTATCGCTGGCTCAACGAATTGCCGGTCATTGCGCTGATCGCGATTGTGCTGCTGGTGGTTGTGAAGCCGTCCTGACACCGTGAACCAGTCCCTGCGGTTGTTCATCGTCCTTGCACTGGTGGCTGCATGCACAGCGGGCGCTACGCCGCCGCCGGAGTCGCGGATCCTGGTTCAAAGCTCGCCGGTGGCGGGGTTCCAGTTTCATGAGGGCCGCCAGCTGTGGAATCGCTTGCAGGTCGGCGACGAACTGACCCTGGTGCGCGAACCGGACAATCCGCACGATCCCCGCGCTATCCGCGTCGAATGGCACGGTCATATGCTGGGCTACGTGCCGCGCGCCGAGAACGAAAGCGTGGCGCGTCAGCTTGATCGGGGCAACAAACTCGAAGCGCGCATTATCCGGCTGACAAAACACCGCGATCCATGGAAGCGCATCGAGTTCGAAGTTTTTCTGCGGATGTAGTGTTCGAAAAATCCAGCGCTGCGGCGCCGAGGCAGGAATCTGATTGCGACCCATGAGCGAACGCACCACTCAAAGATTTTTCGCACCTTGTCCGCGTGGTCTCGAAGCCGTGCTCGCCGATGAACTCTCCTCGCTGGACGCAGAGGCGATCGCCACGACCGACGGCGGGGTTGGGTTCGGCGGCTCCGTGGCGCTAGCCTATGCGGTCAATCTTCACAGTCGAATCGCCAGCCGGGTATTGTGGCAAGTCGGTTCCGGCCGTTATCGGACGGAAGAAGATGTCTATCGGGGCGCCCACGCGCTCGACTGGCCGCAGTGGTTCGACGCAAGTCGGACCATCCGCGTGAACGTGGCTGCGGTACGCAGTCCGCTCAACAGCCTCGACTTCATTACCTTGCGTATCAAGGACGCTGTGTGCGACCGGTTTCGAACGCAGACCGGCGTGCGGCCGAGCGTGGATACGGCGCAACCCGACGTGCGCATTCACGCCTTTCTCGAAACCGACCGGTTTACGCTCTACCTCGATACATCGGGCGAACCGCTGTTCAAGCGCGGAGCGAGGCAAAGTGCAGGGGAGGCGCCGCTACGCGAGAATCTCGCCGCGGGCATCCTGAAACTCGCAGGCTGGACGCCGGATGTCCCGCTGCTTGATCCCATGTGCGGCAGCGGCACTTTTCTGATCGAAGCGATGCAGATTGCGCGCGCAATCGCGCCTGGCGCGCACCGGACATTCGCCTTTGAGAAACTGCGCAACTTCGATGCCGCCACCTGGGAAACGCTCAAGGCCGCAGCCGCGGCGCGCTCTGCGCCAAATTTTTCGCCGGCAATCTTCGGCAGCGATCTATACGGGGACGCGCTCAAACGCGCGCGCGTGAATCTGGCCGAAGCGGGGTTTGCCGACGCGGTTGAGCTCAAACAGGCCAACATGCTGGAGATTTCCGCCCCCGCCGTGCAAGGCGTGCTGGTCACCAATCCGCCATACGGTGTGCGCCTGGGCGAGCTCGACGAGTTGGCCGCGTTCTATCCCAGGATGGGCGATGTGCTGAAAAAGAAATTCGCCGGCTGGCGTGCCTATGTGTTCACCGCCGACCTGCGTCTGCCCAAGCTGATCGGTCTGACCCCGTCCCGGCGCACACCGCTGTACAACGGCGCGCTGGAGTGCCGGCTCTATGAGTTCAAGATGGTCTCCGGCGCGATGCGGCGGGAGAAGAAAGGCGAGGGACTAGAGACTAGGGGCGAGGGATGAGGGATGAGGATCGCGGGACAGTGAAAGAGTGCTTCGCTGTTTTGGACCTTTTTCCCCTCACCCCCCGATGCTCGTCCCTCGCCCCTGAATATCGTCAGACGATATTCAAATGGTCCACGCCGGAAGTCAGGTCGCGATCTCGCGTTTCCTTGCCGTGCAACTTGATCTGCAGGCGAAGCTCATTCATCGAATCGGCATTGCGCATGGCGTCTTCGTAGCTGATCTTGCCGCCTTCATACAGATCGAACAAGGCCTGGTCGAAGGTCTGCATGCCCATTTCGCGCGATTTCTTCATGATCTCCTTGATCTCATGTACTTCGCCCTTGAAGATCAGATCGGAGATCAGCGGCGAGTTCAGCAGGATTTCGATTGCCGCGGCGCGCCCTTTCGAGTCTTTCAGGGGGATAAGACGCTGGGACACCAGCCCCTTGAGGTTCAGCGATAAATCCATCAATAACTGGGCTTTGCGTTCCTCGGGGAAGAAATTGATGATGCGGTCCAGCGCCTGGTTGGCGCTGTTCGCGTGCAAAGTGCACATGCACAAGTGGCCGGTTTCGGCGAACGCGATCGCATGTTCCATTGTTTCGCGCTCGCGCACTTCGCCGATCAGGATCACGTCCGGAGCCTGACGCAAGGTGTTTTTGAGCGCCGCCTCCCATGACTCGGTGTCGACGCCGACTTCGCGCTGGGTGACCAGGCAATTCTTGTGGTCGTGCACGTACTCGATCGGATCTTCAATGGTGATGATATGGCCGTGGCTGTTCTCGTTGCGATAGCCGATCATGGCGGCTAGCGTTGTGGATTTGCCCGACCCGGTGCCGCCGACCATGATGACCAGACCGCGCTTGGTCATTGCCACATCCTTCAGGACCGGGGGCAAGCCGAGGTCGTCCATTTTTGGAATTGCGGTGGTGATGGTCCGCAGCACAATACCCACGCGGGCCTGTTGCACGAATGCGTTCACGCGAAAGCGCCCGATGCCCGGCGGATTGATCGCGAAGTTGCATTCCCTGCTGGCCTCGAACTCCTGCGCCTGCTTGTCGTTCATCAGAGAGCGTGCGAGCTCCTGCGTGTGCTGGGGCGTCAGACTCTGGTTCGACACCGGTGTCATCTTGCCGTCGAGCTTGAATGCCGGCGGGAAACCAGCCGATATGAAGAGGTCGGACGCTTTTTTCGCCAGCATTGCGCGCAACAGCTCGTGGATGAATTTGACGGCCTGGTCTCGTTCCATCTGCTACTCCTAATAGTGTGCTGTGATGCTGCCGTCTTTGCCGGTCAGTTGAATGCGTCCTTGTTGGCGGCCTTGGAGCGTGCCTCGTCCTTGGTTATGACGTTGCGTTTGACAAGTTCGGTCAGATTCTGATCGAGGGTCTGCATGCCGAGCCCCTGGCCGGTCTGGATCGCCGAATACATCTGCGCAATCTTGGCTTCGCGGATCAGGTTGCGAATGGCCGGTGTGCCAATCATGATTTCGTGCGCCGCCGCGCGTCCCGTGCCGTCCTTGGTCTTGCAAAGTGTCTGCGAAATCACCGCGCGCAGCGACTCGGAGAGCATCGCCCGCACCATTTCCTTTTCCGCCGCCGGGAACACGTCGATGATCCGGTCAACGGTCTTCGCTGCAGAACTCGTGTGCAGAGTTCCAAAGACCAGGTGGCCGGTTTCGGCTGCCGTGAGCGCCAGTCGAATGGTCTCCAGGTCTCGCAACTCGCCCACCAGAATGATATCCGGATCTTCGCGCAGTGCGCTGCGCAGCGCATTGTTGAACGACAATGTGTGAGGGCCAACCTCGCGCTGGTTGATCAGGCACTTTTTGCTTTCATGCACGAATTCGATGGGATCTTCCACGGTGAGGATGTGGCCCATCTCGTTTTCGTTGATATCGTTGACCATGGCGGCGAGCGTGGTGGATTTGCCCGAGCCGGTCGGGCCGGTCACCAGCACCACCCCTCGAGGGTATTGCGCGATCTCCTTGAAAATGGCCGGCGCCTTGAGCTCTTCCAGGGTCAGGACCTTGGAGGGGATGGTCCGCATCACGGCGCCCGCGCCGCGGTTCTGCACGAATGCATTGACCCGGAAGCGGGCCAGATTCGGGATCGCGAACGAGAAATCGCATTCAAGATTCTCTTCGTAGAACTTGCGCTGCCCGTCGTTCATGATGTCATAGATCATGGCATGCACATCCTTGTGCTCCATTGGCGGCAGGTTAATGCGCCGAACATCGCCATGTACCCGGATCATTGGCGGCAATCCGGCCGATAGATGCAAGTCTGAAGCTTTGTTCTTGACGACAAAAGCGAGCAGTTCGGCGATGTCCATTTTCTAGTTCTCCGACGACAGCGGGGTGGCGGGAAGGCGTGCAAGGCGGCTTCGGTGCAAAACAAAAAAAGCTCGCTGCATTCGATGGTTACAAAGGATAATGAAAGAGGATTATGACCACAATAGCGACTCGCTTGCAAGCCGTTCTGGGACGCATCGAGACTGCCGCGCGCGCGGCGGGCCGAGCTCCACAAGCTATCCGGCTGATCGCCGTAAGCAAAACCTTTGCAGTGAGCGCTATCGCCGAGGCCCATGCGGCCGGGCAGGCCGCTTTCGGCGAAAACTATGTGCAGGAAGCGCTGAGCAAAGTCAGTGCCTTGGCCGGATTGGGACTCGAATGGCACTTTATTGGCCCGATCCAGAGCAACAAGACGCGGCAGATCGCCGAGCAGTTTCAATGGGTGCATGCAGTCGATCGCCTCAGAATCGCCGAGCGACTCTCACAAGCCCGTCCAGCCAGTCTGCCGCCGCTGGCGGTGTGCCTGCAAGTCAACATCAGCGCCGAACCGTCAAAGAGCGGCACCCACCCGGATGAAATTCTGACCTTGGCACAACACGTCAGCCGGTTGCCCGGGTTGCGACTGCGCGGGCTCATGGCGATCCCGGAACCCACAACGGATACTGAGCTTCTACGCAGGCGTTTCAGGCAGGTACGCGAATTGAAAGAGGAAATCATGCGCCACGGGATTGACGTGGACACTCTATCGATGGGCATGTCGGACGATCTGGAGCCCGCCATCGCCGAAGGCGCCACCTTGGTTCGCGTCGGCCGCGCCATATTCGGCGAGCGACCGCGGCCGGTAGGCTAAGGTACTTATTTGCCCGCGAAGGCGACGGGCCCCTATACTGGCCCGCCGGCGGGCGACAGCAACGTCTGCATTGCGCTACAGGCCGCGACGGGCAGAAACCTTACACTGAACAGGGGAGAAGTGAATGAATGCCAGGAACTGGGTAATCGGAACGGGGCTACTGATGGGATTGCCAGGACTGCTGTGGGCGGCCAAACCCGGCTATCTGCATGTCAACGAGAGCGTTGTCATCGAAGCGCCACCGGCTAAAGTCTGGAACCTCGTGAAAGATTGGAATGCCTTGCACAAATGGCATCCGGCATTCTCCAACACCGAGATCAGGTCCGGCACCAACAACAAGGTTGGTGCGGTCAGAACGCTCACCATGGCCGATGGCGGCGCGCAGTTCGACGAAGAACTCGACGAATTCAACAACAAGAAGCGCAAGTACAGCTATCGCATCATCACCGACTCTCCTCTGCCGGTGGCCGATTACTCTTCCACCATCCAGGTGCGCGCGGGAGAAACCAAGGGTAGTTCCAAGCTCGTCTGGAAAGGCAAGTTCAAGCGCAAGGTGGCCGACAATCCCCCTGCGGGGCAGGACGACGCCGGTGTCAAAAAGACCATCAGCGGGGCCTATCAGGCCGGGCTGCAAAACGTAAAAAAGATGGCCGAAAAGAAATAACGGCGCGACGTTGAGCGCCGCGCATCTTTTTCTGACGGCTGTGCCGCACCAATCGTAACCATGCGCATACTTTTTCTGGGCGGCGGCAATATGGCCACCGCGTTGATCGGCGGCTTGCTGCAGCGCGGACTGGCCTGCGGCGATGTGCGCGTCATCGACGTGGCGGAACCCGCGCGCCGTCTCGTACAAGGCAAGTTCGGCGTGAGCGCCATGGCTGCTCTCGACGCGCCGATCGTCGAGGATCTGGTCGTGCTGGCGGTCAAACCGCAGCATTTGCACGAAGCGGCCAAGAGCTTGCGCGCGTATTTGCGCGGCCAACTGGTCATCAGCATCGCCGCCGGAGTGCGCATCGCGGATCTGGCGCGCTGGCTGGGCGGGCATCAGCGCATCGTGCGGGTGATGCCGAATACCCCGGCGCTGATCAGGCTGGGCATAAGCGGCATGTTCGCCCCCGCGCAGGTTGACCAGAACGACCGCGACCGCGCGCAAAATCTGCTAGACGGCGTCGGCGGCGTCGTTTGGGTGGACCGCGAGGAGCACATTGATGCCGTCACGGCGGTTTCCGGAAGCGGCCCTGCCTACGTCTATTATTTCATCGAAGCCCTGGAACAGGCGGGCGCCGATCTGGGTTTGAGTGGCGCGCAGGCGCACGACCTTGCGGTTCAGACTTTCGTCGGCGCCTCACGCCTTGCGGCGGTGGGCCCGGATGCGCCACATGTCCTGCGAGCCCGCGTGACGTCGAAAGCTGGTACTACTGAAGCAGCACTGAAAGTCATGGAAGCGCACGATGTCAAGCGCAGTATCGCGCAAGCCGTCCAGGCCGCCGCCCGGCGCTCCAGAGAGCTGGGTGAGGATTTCAGCAAGGATCAGTCTTAGCATATGAATCAGGTTCTGATATTTCTGCTGGAAACCTTTCTCGGGTTGTTTGCGCTGGCATTGCTGTTGCGTTTTTATCTGCAGGCCGTGCATGCTCCGGCGCGAAATCCGGTTTCGCAATTCCTGGCGGCGCTGACCGACTTCGTCGTGCGTCCAACGCGCAGACTGGTGCCCGGACTATGGGGGTATGACCTTTCGACATTGCTGCTCGCGTGGCTCACCGAACTGCTGCTGGTGGGAAGCGTGCTCGCGCTGAAGGGCTACCACCTGGGCCCGGGAGTCGGGACCGCCGTCGTAGGGTTCCTGCTGCTAGCCAGTCTGGCACTTCTGAAGCTGTTTATTTACATCGTCATGGTCGCCGTGTTTGCGCAGGCTATCCTGTCGTTCGTCGCGCCGCGCGGGCCTGCCATGTCCGTGCTTGCCAGTCTCACACGTCCTTTTCTGGGTATCTTCCAGCGTCGCATCTCGCCCATCGGCGGAGTCGATCTGTCGCCCCTGTTCGTGCTGGTAATCTGCCAGATCCTGCTGATGTGGCCGGTGGCGGCACTCGAGCAGACGATTGGTCGCATGCTGTGATCCGACGCATCGACGCCCTCGTGTTTCGATCGGTCTGCGCTCGGCCGGACGAAGAGACGCATTGTGCTGTGCTGGTCAACGAGCGGCGCAGCCATGGCAGGCCGGCAATTCGACGACGGCCGGCTTTGTTGCCTGAAGGTTTGATCTGCCGCGCGGGCGAGTTATGATTCGCCGTGGCAGTCACGGACGCGCCAAGACCGTCGAACATTTGGCCAGGCGGCTGCAGTCCTGGCTGGGGTGAAAGAGCTTCTGCACTCATGACCAGCGATCTCGAAAATCAGGTTTCCGCATATCAGCAGTGGCGCGACGAGCTGCGCGACTGCATTCAGGCTTATCAAAGCTGGCTTGAAGATCACGGCCATGCCGATATACAGCGCAGTCTGCGCATCTACGACCTGGTCGAAAGCCTGCGCAACGATCGCATGATTCTCGCGTTCCTGGCCGAATTCTCCCGCGGCAAGACTGAGTTGATCAACGCGATGTTCTTCTCGGATTTCAAGCAACGCCTCTTGCCATCCGATGTCGGCCGCACGACCATGTGCCCGACCGAGATTTTCTACGATGGTGCCGAGGAACCTTACATAAAGCTGTTGCCGATCGAATCGCGCAAAGGCGACGATAGCATTGCCGCACTCAAGCACAAGCCCGTGGAGTGGGTGAAGATCAGGCTCAACCTGGGCTCGCAGGAGGAAATGTCTCTGGCAATGTCCAAGCTGGCCCAGGTGAAATCCGTGCCGGTGGAGGAGGCGGGTCTGCTCGGCTTGCTCGACGAAGCCGACTTCGTGACGACGACGGTGGTGGTCAGGCATGGCGGCAAAGTCGAAATTCCGTGCTGGCGCCACGCGCTTATCAACTACCCGCATCCGTTGCTGAAAAAAGGGCTGGTGATTCTCGATACCCCGGGACTGAACGCGCTCGGCACCGAACCGGAGCTGACGCTGTCCATGATTCCGAGCGCACACGCGGTTCTGTTTCTGCTTGCGATGGATACGGGCGTCACCAAATCAGACCTCGACGTCTGGCAGAAGTACGTGCAGACCTATGTCACACGACGTATTGCCGTGCTCAACAAGATCGACCTCATGTGGGACGATCTCAAAAGCGACGACCAGATTGCCGTGGGGGTGGATCGCCAACTGGCCGAAACGGCGCGAATTCTCGGATTGCCCCAGGATCATGTCATCGCGTTATCCGCGCAGAAAGGTCTGATCGCTCGCATTCGCGGCGATGCGGGTCTGCTCGCAAAAAGCCGCATCGAGGTACTGGAACGTCTTCTTGCAGAGGAGATCATCCCGTCGAAGCAGCAAATCCTGCGTGCAGCAGTGACCCGCGAAATCGGCAACATGCTCGAAACATCCTTGCAAAGCGCGGCCGCGCAACTGGTCAGCACGCGCAGTGAGTTGCAGGAAATGGCGCGTCTGTCGGGCAAGAATCGCGAGCTGGCCAAGCTGCTGCTTGCCAAGCTCGAGCAGGACAAGGCGAACTATATGCGCCACATGGAAAGCTTCAAGCGCTCCTACGCGCTGGTGCTCAAGCAGGGCAATCTGCTTGTCGGCACGCTCGCGGAAGAGCGCCTGGACGACATGATGCGCCGCAGCCTACACTCGATCGAGGGCAGCTGGACAACTGCCGGTCTCATGGGCAGCATGCAAGCGCTATTCGACACGTTCTCCCGGCAGGCCGAGAAAATCCTCGAATTCGCCGGCGAGACGCGCAACTATGTCGACGGCGTTTACGGCGAGTTTCACAAGATGTACGGCTTTCCCAAGATGACACCGCCGGCACTGCAACTCGAGCGTCATATCCTGCGCATGCATTCGTTGCATCAGAGCACCGAGCGTTTCTGCAAGGATCCGGTCAACGTCATGACGGAAAAGCATTTCCTGGTGCGCCGTTTCTATAACGGGCTGGTGTCGCACGCGCGCGAGTTGTTCAGCCAGCTGCGCCAGGAACTCGACGCCTGGGTCAATGCGGCGCTCATGCCGTTGTCCCTGCAGCTCAAGGAGCATCAGAAATTGCTTGAGCGCAAGGTCGACAACTTGCGCAAAGTCGCCGGTGACATCAATACCCTGCAGGAACGCGTCCGCCAACTCGAGCAGCAGCAATTGCAATTTGGCAAGCAGGTCGAGGAACTCACGCAGATTCGCGACGTCCTCCAGCGCGACCCGGCGCAAATTAAAATCGCCAAGGTAGCGTGATCAAGGCTCGCGTCGAGCGCGCGAGCCGGCACAACGGGTGAGTCGGTCATCGAAGGCCGGTGTGCCGAGCGCCGAACCGGCGCGACACAGCCGAAGCCAGCAGCGCTAAACTCCCGCGACATGTCATTCTTGCGCGATTTCTCCGTTCCCGCGCTCGTCGCGGGATTCGTCACCGTCCTGGTGGGCTTCACGAGTACCGCTGTCCTTGTTTTCCAGGCCGCGCAAGCGGTGGGTGCGGGGCCTGAACAGATCGCCTCCTGGATGTGGGCGCTTGGACTGGGCATGGGCGTGACGTGCATTGCCTTGTCCTTGCGCTATCGCATGCCGGTCGTCACTGCCTGGTCCACGCCCGGGGCGGCGGTGCTCATCACCGCAGCCGGCGGCGTGACGCTCGAGCAGGCGACGGGGGCTTTCATGGTATCGGCACTGCTCATTGCAATTGCCGGATTTACCGGCTTGTTCGAGCGGGCGCTCAATCGCATTCCGGTTTCCATCGCCTCGGGGATGCTGGCTGGCGTATTGCTGCGATTCGCGCTGGACGTGTTCATCGTCATGAAGACTCAGTTTGTGCTGGCGTTCGCCATGTTCGGAGTCTACTTGCTCATGCGTCGCCTGGCGCCGCGTTATGCAGTGATCGCCGCCTTCGCACTGGGCTTGGGCATCGCGGCAATGCGTAGCCAGTTGCATCTGCAAGAGGTGCAACTCGAATTGGCACAACCTGTATGGGTCACGCCGAGTTTTTCACTCAACGCGCTGATAGGCGTGGCATTGCCGCTGTTCGTGGTGACCATGGCTTCACAAAACGTTCCCGGTGTGGCCGTCATCCGTGCTTCAGGCTATGCGGTGCCGATCTCCCCGGTGATCGGCTGGACCGGTGTGACCAACTTCGTGCTGGCGCCGTTCGGCGCGTTTGCCCTCAATCTCGCTGCAATTACGGCGGCCATTTGCATGGGCCGCGAAGCCCACGAAGATGCCGGGCGGCGCTATGTAGCCGCTGTCGCGGCGGGCGCGTTCTATGTGCTGGTGGGATTGTTCGGCGCAACGGTCGGCGCCTTGTTCGCGGCCTTCCCGCGGGAACTCGTCGCCGCCATAGCGGGCCTGGCGCTGATCGGAACAATCGGCAACGGCCTCGCCGCCGCATTGGCAGTCGAACGCGAACGCGAAGCGGCGCTCATCACTTTCCTGGTCACGGCCTCGGGCCTCACGTTGCTGGGCATCGGGGCGGCGTTCTGGGGCTTGGTTACAGGCGCACTGGCGCTGCTGGTGCTGCGCCAGCCTGAAGAAAGATTGCGCGCGAGCGGCGCTTCAGCGAACACAGGCGGCCAACGCAAGGTCGAACCTCCGGGATCGGCGGCGAAGCACGCCGCCGAAGCCCAGCGCCGGCCGAAGCAATCGACGTCCCCACCAGTGCGGAAGCGATCTTGACTGCAAAATTCACCAGCAACATACCGGCGCGTCTCGACCGGTTGCCGTGGTCGCGATGGCACTGGCGGGTGGTGACGGCACTCGGCATCGCCTGGATTCTCGACGGCCTGGAAGTCACGCTCGTCGGTTCGGTAAGCGGTGTGCTCGCGCATCCGGATACGCTGAATTTGTCTGCGGCACAAATCGGCCTGGCCGGTTCGGGTTACGTAGGCGGCGCGGTCATCGGCGCACTGTACTGCGGGCGGCTTGCCGATCGTTTGGGCAGAAAGCGCCTGTTCCTGATTACCCTTTCGGTCTATCTGGTGGCGACGCTCGCCACGGCATTTTCATTCGATTTTTATTCTTTCCTGTTCTGCCGCTGGCTGACCGGCGTGGGAATCGGCGGCGAGTACGCGGCCATCAACTCTGCCATCGACGAACTGATCCCGGCAAGAGTGCGCGGCCGCGTGAATCTCGCGATCAATGGCAGCTTCTGGGTCGGCGCTGCACTCGGCGCAGCGCTGAGCCTGGTGCTGCTCGATGCGGGCCTGTTCGACCCGGACATCGGCTGGCGCATCGGTTTCGGCTTGGGGGCGCTGTTGGCAATCGCCATTTTGTACGTGCGCCGGCACGTCCCGGAGAGTCCGCGGTGGATGCTCATGCATGGCCATCAGGCCGATGCCGAACGCGTCGTCGCTGGCATCGAGGCTGAAGTCGAACGCCAGTGCGGCCGCCTGGCACGGTCCGATCAAACGTTGGCAATCACTGTGCGGCCGCAACCTAGTTTCGGGGAGATCGCGCATGTGCTGCTGCGGCGCTACCCCAGGCGCACGTTACTCGGCCTGGCGCTGATGATTTCGCAGGCGTTCTTCTATAACG
Organism: uncultured bacterium; assembly: GCA_965233135.1. Taxonomy (GTDB): domain Bacteria; phylum Pseudomonadota; class Gammaproteobacteria; order Burkholderiales; family JACQAP01; genus JACQAP01. Next base: position 50,246 of record CBDDRM010000111.1, read on the forward strand.
CGATTTTCTTTACCTACGCACTGGTGTTGACTCGATTCCAGGACGTTCCCGAGTCGCAGGTGGGGCGCTACATCTTTCCGTTCGCAATTGCCAACTTTCTCGGCCCGCTGGTGCTCGGACCGTTGTTCGATCGCATTGGCCGGCGCCGCATGATCGCGCTAACTTACGCGCTGTCGGGTATCGGACTGGCTGCGACCGGATTCGGATTCATGCAGGAATGGCTGGGCGCGGTCTCACAAACAGTATGCTGGTCGATCGTGTTCTTCTTCGCGTCGGCGGCGGCGAGTTCGGCCTACCTTACCGTGAGCGAGGTCTTTCCCCTGGAAATGCGCGCCCTGTCGATCTCCATTTTCTATGCCGTCGGAACGGGCATGGGCGGTTTCATTGCGCCGGCGCTGTTCGGCGTTCTGATCGAAACGCAAAGCCGCGGCGCCGTATTTACGGGCTACGCAATCGGTGCGACGCTGGTCCTGGTTGCCGCGGTTATCGCGCTGCGCTATGGCATCGATGCAGAGCGCAAGTCACTCGAAGACGTAGCCACTCCGCTGAGCTCCGAAGCGCCATCCGACAAGACCTGAACGCGCGGTGGGCGCACGGCAGGCCTGGTACATCTACATCAGCACGATGTCGTATTGCTCCTGCGTGTAGATGGATTCCACCTGCAGCGAGATTGGCTTGTTGATGAATTCTTCGAGCATGGCGAGGCTCTGGGACTCTTCGTCGAGAAAGATGTCGATCACTTTCTGGGACGCGAGGATGCGGAACTCGCGTGCATCGAACTGGCGTGATTCGCGCACCAGTTCGCGCAAGATTTCATAGCAGATGGTCTGTGCGGTCTTGACTTCGCCGCGCGCCTGACAGGTAGGACAGGGCTCGCAAAGGATGTGCGCCAGGCTTTCGCGCGTGCGCTTGCGGGTCATTTCCACGAGGCCCAGATGCGTAAAGCCATTGACCGTCATGCGCGTACGGTCCAGCAACAGAGCCTTCTTGAATTCTGTAATCACGGCATTGCGGTGTACTTCATTATCCATGTCGATGAAGTCGATAATGATGATGCCGCCCAGGTTGCGCAGGCGCAGCTGTCGCGCGATAACCTGCGCCGCTTCGAGGTTGGTCTTGAAGATGGTGTCGTCGAAGTTGCGCCCGCCGACGAAGCCCCCCGTGTTCACGTCGACCGTGGTCAACGCCTCGGTCTGGTCGATGATCAGATATCCGCCCGATTTGAGCGGCACCCGGCGCGCGAGCGCGCGTTCGATCTCGTCCTCGACCGCATAAAGATCGAACAATGGCCGCTCGCCGGTGTAATGATGAATGCGTTCGACGAAGGAAAGCGTGTACTCGGTCGCAAAAGCCTGCATACGCAGGAAGGTTTCGCGCGAATCCACCAGAATGCGGTCGCTTTCATCGTTCACGAAATCGCGCAGCACGCGCAGTGCAAGGCTCAAATCCTGATAAAGCAGCGCCGGCGGGGCGACCACGCGTGCCTTTTCCTGGATATCCGACCAGAGCTTGCGCAGGTACTCGATGTCCGCGGCAAGCTCCTTTTCGGTGGCGGTTTCCGCCATGGTGCGCACGATATAGCCGCCGGTTTCATCGGCGGGAATCAGATGCTGCAGTTTTTCGCGCAGCAGCGCGCGTTCGTTCTCGTCTTCGATGCGCTGGGAAATGCCGATGTGGGATTCCTGCGGCAAATAAACCAGCAGGCGTCCGGCAATGCTGATTTGCGTCGACAGCCGTGCGCCCTTGGTGCCGATGGGGTCCTTGATCACCTGCACCAGCAACCGCTGTCCGTCCTGCAGCATGCGTTCGATCGGTTTGGGTTCTTCGTGGTTCTGGCGATGCACCCAGATGTCGGCGATGTGAAGGAACGCGGCACGATCCAGACCGATCTGAATGAACGCCGATTGCATGCCGGGCAGTACGCGGCTGACTTCGCCGATATAGATGTTGCCCACGATGCCGCGGCTTGCGCTGCGTTCGACATGCAGTTCCTGCGCAACCCCCTGCTGCATCACCGCGACCCGCGTTTCCTGGGGGGTAACGTTGATGAGGATCTCTTCGTTCACAGCAACTGAAAGCCGAAATGCGTCAGCAGCTGCGCAGTCTCGAACATAGGCAGGCCGACCACGCCGCTGTAGCTGCCGTTGATGGACTCGATGAACATCGAGGCCTTGCCCTGGATGCCGTAGGCGCCCGCCTTGTCCATCGGGTCGCCGGTGGCGACGTAACGGCGGATCTCGTCATCGGACAGCGTGCGCAGACGCACGTCGGTCACCGAAAGTGCTTCCTGCATGGCATCGTGGAATTTGACCGCCACCGCCGAGTACACCTGGTGCACTGTCCCGGAAAGACTCTTGAGCATGGCCACGGCGTCTTCGCGGTCCCTGGGCTTGGCCAGAATGGTTTCATTGAGGGCGACCGTGGTATCGCCGGCGAGCACCGGATGGCGCATGAGCCGCCGTTGCTCCAGACGCAACCACCCGGCTTCGGCTTTGAGCCGGGCGACGCGTATGACGTAATCGCGCGGCAATTCGTTGCCGATCTGCGATTCATCGAAATCCGCATCGCGGCCCGGTCCTTCGCGCAGCAGGAGCATTTCGAAGTTCACGCCCATCTGTTTGAGCAGATCGCGGCGCCGCGCACTGCGCGAGGCAAGGTAAATATGTTTTTCGAGCGACGGCACGTTTTCGGCTCTTGGTTATTCGCGCCCCGCTGGGGCGGCAGTTATTCCCGGTGATAAGGGTGATTCTGAATCATGGACATGGCGCGATAAAGCTGTTCGGCCAGCAGCACCCGCACCAAAGCGTGCGGAAGCGTCATCGCCGACAACGCAAACAGCAGATCCGCACCCGCTTTCAGGTCCTGGTCTAGCCCGTCGGTACTGCCGATCATGAACGCCACATCGCGGCCAGCCTGCATCCAACCTGCCATCTGGCGGGCTAAATCGGCTGTCGATAGCGGCTTGCCGCGCTCATCCAGCGCTATTCTTACACAGCCCGACGGCAGGGCTGCAAGCAACCGTAGCTTTTCGGACTCGAGCAGCCGGGCCACTGAGGCGCCGGACAGGGCCTGGCGGCTGCGGGGCGCGGGTTTGATCTCGGTCAATAAAATGCGCGCTTCGCGCGGCATGCGCCGGGCATAGTCCTCGAATCCGGCGACGACCCAGGCGGGGGGTTTATGGCCTATGGCAAGGATGTGCAGCTTCAACCGGAGGGCGGCGACACGCTCGCCGGCGGTTCGGCGCCGGGCGCATTTCTCCAGGTGGTGGGATGCGGGGATGGAGGTCTGCCCCCCCATAACTGCTCGAGGTTGTAATAGGTCCGTACCGCGGGCTGCATCACATGCACGATGACATCACCCAGATCGACCAGTACCCATTCTCCCGATTTTTCTCCCTCCAGACCTTGTACACGCGCGCCCAGGCTTTTGAGCTTGTCCTGGACGTTTCTGGCCAGCGCCTTGGTCTGGCGGGCCGATTCGGCGGTCGCGACAATCATGTAATCGAACAGGGAGGTCATTTTCCTGACGTCGAGTACGGTGATGTCTCTGGCCTTGATTTCTTCCAGTGCTTCGACGGCAGCTTGTCTCACGGCTTCAACGTGCATCGCGTTCCTTGTAAAGACGATTGCGTTCAATGTAATCGAGAACCGCTTCCGGGACCAGATAACGCACACTGCGCCCTTCGGCCAGCCGCGTGCGGATCGCGGTCGCGGCGATATCGAGCGCCGTGATTTCCGCCACGTAAATGGCACCGCCGCTGTCCCGGCGTAGCAGACCGGGTGAGGCGGTCAGCCGCTGCAGATAAATCTTGCGCAACGCGCCCGGCAGCGAGGCCTGCAGTTGCTGTACCGAGAACCCGGGTCGGTGCGCCACGACGATATGCGCCAGCTCGAACAACTCCCCCCACCGATGCCAGGTGGTCAGCGCCGAGAACGCATCGGACCCCATTAACAGACACAGCGGGCGCTCTCCGAGTTCAGCGCGTAGTTCGGACAGCGTATCGAAGGTGTAACAAACGCCTTCGCGCCGGATCTCGCGTTCTTCTGCGCTGAAGCGAGAGTTGCCGCCGATGGCGAGACGCACCATCTGCATACGGTGCATGCCCGCCGTGCGCGGAGCGCTGCGATGCGGCGGCGTTCCCGTGGGGATGAATCGGACCCCGGCGAGGCCGATAATCTCGGCGAGTTCTTCGGCGAGGCGCAAATGCCCGACATGCACGGGATCGAATGTCCCGCCCAGCACGCCGACAGGGCCAGTCGAAGTCAAGCCGTGAACAGCGAACAGTAAGCAACTCGCAACGCCGAGGCCCGATTCGGAGCGTTCGCCGTTCGCGGATCACCGATCACAGCAGAACCCGGCGCATGTCCGCCAGGATGGCGGTGAGGTTCGTGATGAACCGGGCGCCCTGAGCGCCGTCCAGAGCCCGATGATCGTAAGACAGCGACAGAGGCATGGTCAACCGCGGCACGAACTGTCCTTCGCGCCAGACCGGTTTCATGGACGCTTTGGATACCCCGAGAATGGCCACTTCGGGGGCGTTGATGATCGGGGTGAAATGCGTGCCGCCGATTCCACCCAGGCTGGAAATCGAGAACGTGCCCCCCTGCATTTCCGCCGGACCGAGCTTGCCGTCGCGCGCTTTCGTACTGATTTCGCCCAGTTCTTTGGCGAGTTGCAAAACGCCTTTCTGATCGACATTGCGCACCACCGGAACGACCAGCCCGCCGGGCGTGTCCACCGCAACGCCGATATGGTAATAACGCTTGAGAATCAGCGCATCGCCGGCGGGTGCCAGCGAGGCATTGAATTCCGGATGGTTTTTCAATGCGGTGACCACCGCCTTCATGATGAAGACCAGGGGGGTAAGTTTGACCCCGTGTTTCTGCGCCTCATCGGCCAGGCTCTTGCGGAAGTTTTCCAGTTCGGTGATATCCGCTTCGTCGTTTTGCGTGACATGCGGGATCGATACCCAGTTGCGATGCAACGCGGGTCCCGAGATTTTCTTGATGCGTGACAACGCCAGGTTTTCCACCGGGCCGAACTTTGCGAAATCCACTTGTGGCCAAGCCGGCAACCCAAGCTGCAATCCGGCGCCACCGCCTCCACCGCCGGCCGGTTGGGCCAGCGCGGTTTTTACGAACCCCGCTACATCTTCCTTGAGTATGCGTGTCTTCGGGCCGGTGCCTTTGACGCGTCCGAGGTCCACGCCGAGTTCGCGCGCAAAGCGGCGTACCGATGGGCTTGCGTGCGCCAGGGAGAACGCCTGCTCGTCAATGACGGCCGGTGCAGCCGGTGCCGGCGCCGATGCCGCAGGGGGCGCAGCCGGTGCGGGCGCTGCTGCGGGCGCCGGTGCCGTGGATGTTGCAGCCGGCTTCTGCGCCGCGGCGGGCGCCGATGCCGGTGCCGGGGCACTGGCGCCTTCGCTGATTTCCAGGCTGAGGATGGCGGCGCCTTCCGAGACCTTGTCGCCGGCCTTGATTTTCAGTTCCTTGACCACGCCCGCAAAGGGCGCGGGCACTTCCATGGTCGCCTTGTCCGACTCGAGCGTGATCAGCGAGTCTTCCGCCTTCACGCTGTCGCCTGGCTTGGCCAGCACTTCCATGACCGGGATATTCTTGAAGTCGCCGATATCCGGGACTAGCACGTCTTTGAGGCTGCCCATGATTTTCTTGGTAGTCGAATGAGGGATCGTTGGTTAACCGGCGTATTCAAACGGTGACGGGATTAGGCTTGTCAGGATCCAGACCGTACTTCTTTATCGCCTTGGCGACCGTGGCCGCCGGAATACTGCCTTCATCGGCCAGAGCCTTAAGGGCCGCCACGGTCACGTAGTAGCGGTCCACCTCGAAGAACTTGCGCAACTGGCGGCGATAGTCGGAACGCCCGAAGCCATCCGTGCCCAGCACGACGTAATGCTTGTAGAGGAAGGGCCGGATCTGGTCGGCAAACAGCTTCATATAGTCGGTGGCTGCGACCACCGGCCCGGGGGCGGCGTTGAGGCAGCGTCCAACATAGGTTTCGCGAGGCTTGCTTTCCGGGTGCAGCAGATTCCAGCGCTGAACGTCCAGACCCTCCCGGCGTAGCTCGTTGAAGCTGGGACAACTCCACACATCGCCCGACACGCCGAAATCTTTCTCCAGCAACTCTTGTGCGGCTATGACTTCGCGCAGGATCGCGCCACTGCCCAGCAATTGCACGCGCGGCGCATCCTTTTTGCCCCTGCCTTCCGAGAGCCGGTACATGCCCTTCAGAATACCTTCCTCGACGCCCTTGGGCAGCGCCGGCTGCACGTAATTCTCGTTCAGCAGCGTGATGTAGTAGAACACATCCTCCTGCTCCTTGAACATGCGGCGCAGGCCATCCTGGATGATCACGGCGACTTCGTACGCGTAGGTCGGATCGTAAGAGATGCAGTTTGGAATGGTCGACGACAGGATATGACTGTGCCCGTCCTCGTGCTGCAGGCCTTCGCCATTGAGCGTCGTGCGGCCCGACGTCCCGCCCAGCATGAAGCCACGCGCGCGTTGATCACCCGCCGCCCACGCCAGATCGCCCACGCGCTGAAATCCGAACATCGAGTAGTAAATATAGAACGGGATCATCGATACGCCATGATTGGAATACGACGTAGCCGCTGCGATCCAGGAAGACATTGCGCCGGGCTCGTTGATGCCCTCCTGCAGGATCTGGCCCTTCTTGTCTTCCTTGTAAAACATCAACTGATCGGCATCCTGCGGCGTATACAACTGGCCCACGGAAGACCAGATCGCCAGTTGCCGGAACATGCCCTCCATGCCGAACGTGCGCGACTCATCCGGCACGATCGGTACCACGCGCTTGCCGATGTTCTTGTCCTTGACCAGGATGTTCAGGATGCGCACGAAGGCCATCGTCGTCGACGATTCGCGGTCCTCCGAGCTTTTGAGCAACGGCTCGAAGGCTGAAAGCGGCGGAATTTCCAGGCTGTCGCCTTTCAGCCGGCGCGAGGGCACATAGCCCCCGAGCGCTTCGCGACGCTTGCGCATGTATTCGAGTTCGGGCGAACCCTGTTCGAACTTCAGATAGGGAACTTCATCCAGCTTGTCATCCGTGATCGGCAAGCCAAAGCGATCACGAAACGCGCGCAACGACGTCGTGCCCATCTTTTTTTGCTGATGCGTGATGTTCTGCGCTTCACCAGCTTCTCCCATGCCGTAACCCTTGATGGTCTTGGCCAGGATCACGGTGGGCTGACCGACCGTTTTGACGGCGGAGGCATACGCGGCATAGATCTTGTGCGGGTCGTGACCTCCACGATTCAGCCGCCAGATGTCGTCGTCGGACATGTTGGCAACCATTTCCAGCAATTCCGGATATTTGCCGAAGAAGTGCTTGCGCACGTAGGCGCCGTCCTTGGATTTGAAAGTCTGGTATTCGCCATCCACGGCCTCGAGCATGCGCTTGACCAGGGTGCCGTTCTTGTCCTTCATCAGCAGCGGGTCCCAGTAGGCGCCCCAGATCACCTTGATCACGTTCCAGCCTGCGCCGCGAAAATCCGACTCCAGTTCCTGGATGATCTTGCCGTTGCCCCGCACCGGACCGTCGAGTCGTTGCAGGTTGCAGTTCACCACGAAAATGAGGTTGTCGAGTTTCTCGCGTGCCGCTACGCCGATGGCGCCCATGGACTCCGGTTCGTCGATTTCTCCGTCGCCCAGGAAACACCAGACCTTGCGCCCCTCGGTGTTGGCCAGACCCCGGTCCTGCAGGTACTTCATGAATCTGGCCTGATAGATGGCCATGATCGGTCCCAGCCCCATCGATACCGTCGGGAACTGCCAGAAGTCCGGCATGAGCCAGGGATGTGGATAGGAAGACAGGCCTTTGCCATCGACTTCCTGGCGGAAACTGTCCATCTGCTCCTCGGACAGCCGGCCCAGCAGGAATGCCCGCGCATACACCCCGGTCGCCGAGTGCCCTTGAAAGAACACCATGTCGCCACCGTGCTTGTCCGATGCCGCATGCCAGAAATGATTGAATCCCACGTCATACAGCGTGGCCGCGGAGGCGAAACTCGCGATGTGGCCGCCCAGCTCGGAAGATTGCTTGTTCGCGCGCAGCACCATGGCCGCGGCGTTCCAGCGTACATAGGAGCGAATGCGGTGTTCCAGAGCGTGGTCGCCCGGCGAAGGTTCTTCCTGACCCGCCGGAATGGTGTTGATATACGCAGTGTTGGCGCTGTACGGCAGATAGGCCCCAGAACGCCGCGCTTTCTCGATCAGCTGCTCGAGGATGTAGTGTGCGCGCTCCGGTCCTTCGTGCTGCAGGACGCCATCGAGCGCATCCAGCCATTCGTTTGTCTCTTGCGGATCGTCATCCGGAAGTGCTGCCATGGCGCTGCCCTTGGGTTAGGTTGCTGACGTTGTCTGGTGAGAGAGCGGGAGCGTTTTTTTATGGCTATTAACCAAAGTCCCATTCTGCAAAAAATTATAGCACCGCGTCGAGGCGGATTTCTCTAGCGCCGCTGCGCATTGCAGTGCGTCATTTCGGTGATGGCGGCACGCGGCCCATTAGATAGAACTCGTCGTTGGGCCGCATATCGATCAGGTGTGCCATGCGATTGGAGAGCGCGAAGAACGCCGTGATGCCGCCGATATCCCAGATGTCTTCAGCGCTGAAACCATGGCTGCGCAGGGTCTCGTGATCCGCGGCTGTCAGCGCCTCGGGAGTGCGCGAGAGTTTGCAGGCGAAATCCAGCATGGCTTTTTGTCGCGGCGTCAGGTCCGCCTTGCCATGATGGATCGCAACCTGATCGGCAATCTGGGGATTCTTGGCGTAAATGCGCAGAATGGCCCCATGTGCGATCACGCAATAAGGACACTGACTCAGCCCGCTCGTGGCCACCACGATCATCTCCTTTTCTGCCTTCGACAAGCCGGAATCCTTGAGCATCAACGCGTCGTGATAGGCGAAGAATGCGCGAAACTCGTCGGGACGGTGTGCCAGCGTCGCGAACACGTTCGGAATGAATCCGGCTTTCTTCTGCACCTCGAGCATCTTGTCGCGGATGTCCTGGGGCAGCGCATCGAGTTGCGGGACGGGGTATTTGCTTGGGGATAGGGTCATTTCGGTTTTGCTCATCGAAGGTGGGTGAGGACTGCGTGAAGCAATGTAGTTTCAGTTTGAGGGGTACATGTCGAATCCGCTCGTACACACCCGGATCCTTGCCCTTTGCGTCTTTCTTCCTTTGCCCCTTGTCTCATTCACTCGCAGATCGCGTCATCGGATCAATCGTATTTGCGCAGATCTTCGATGATCTTGCCGTCGTTGGGCAGCGAACCGATATCGGCGAACTCGACTTCGCCGCGCAGCTTGCAGATGTCGCGCATGCTCTCCGAAATAGCCTGGGAGAGCGCCTCGCTGCGGCTGCGCACCTCGCAGCGAAGACGCATGCGATCGTTGCGCTCGACATCGTGCTCGACGCTCAGGCGCGCTTTGAGGACTTCGGAATGGCGCTTGACGACCTGCCCGATTTGCGACGGATGCACGAACATGCCCTTGACTTTGGTGGTCTGGTCCGCGCGCCCCATCCATCCTTTGATGCGCATATTGGTGCGCCCGCATGCACTCGCCCCCGCCGCGATCGCCGACAGGTCGCCGGTAGCGAAGCGAATCAGCGGATACTCACTGCACAGGGTGGTTACGACGACCTCGCCGACTTCGCCGTCCGGCACAGGATCTCCGCTGCCCGGTCGCACGATCTCCAGGATGACGCCTTCGTCCACGACAAGGCCGCCCATCGGCTCGGTCTCGTAAGCGATCAGGCCCAGATCGGCTGTGCCATAGCATTGGTGCACTTCTATGTCGCGTGCGCGCAGCAGGTCGCGCACGGGCGGCAGCAAGGCCTCGCCCGATACGATGGCTTTTTTCATACTGGAGACATTCGCATGCACTTCATCGGCCTTCTCGAGCAGTATTTTCAGAAAGGATGGCGTGCCGGCGTATCCGTCGGGTTTCAGGTCGGAAATGGCGGCAACTTGCAACTCGGTTTGTCCAGTGCCGGCCGGAAAGACGGCACAACCCACCGCCTGCGCGCCCAGATCCACCATGAAGCCGGCCGGCGTAAAGTGATAGGAAAACGTGTTGTGCACGAGATCGCCGCGACGAAAGCCCGCCGCGAACAAGGCGCGGCCGAAGCGCCAGAAATCCGCAGTGCGGCCCTGCGGGTCGTAAATCGGGCCCGGCGACGAAAACACGCGGCCCAGCCGGCCCGCGGCGACCGCCGTCATGCCGGCAAACGGGGGCGAGGCCTTTTGTAATGCGATGAGGTCCGACTTGCGGGTGACCGGTAATGCCGCCAGCGCCGCGCGGTCATTGATTCCGCTGGCATCGATGTCCCGCAGCAGGCGGGCAAAATACCCTGCATTTGCCTTGGCGTGCTGGATCTGTCCGGGGAGCGCACCGAATAGTGCGCGTTCACGCTGCTCGGGGTCGCGCGTTTCAAGGTCGTCGTAAAATTCCATTGGGCAGTGAAGAGGGACGCTATTGGCAGGTTGGCAAATTCGCAAGACGAGCGGAAATCCCTGAATCACGCGGCGCGCGCATCAGCCGGATACAAGACTTCAGGCCAGCCATCGCTTGCGCCGGCGATAATGTTTGGCATCGCGAAAATTCTTCCGGCCGCCGCTGGACAGGCCGAGGTAGAACTCTTTGACGTCTTCGTTGCCCGCCAGTTCGCTGGCAGGCCCGTTCATGACCACCCGCCCGTTTTCCAGAATGTAACCGTAGTTGGCGTGGCGCAAGGCAACGCTGGTGTTCTGTTCGGCCAGCAGAAAACTGACTTTCTCTTTCTCGTTGAGTCCACGCACGATATCGAAAATCTCTTCCACGATCTGTGGCGCGAGGCCCATCGAAGGCTCGTCGAGCAGGATCATGCTGGGCCTCGCCATCAGCGCGCGGCCCAGCGCGGTCATCTGCTGTTCGCCGCCCGACGTGTAGCCGGACTGGCTTTTGCGGCGCTCTTTCAATCGTGGAAAGTACTGGTAGACCCTTTCCAGGTCTTGCCGGATGGCGGCGCGGCTGGCGCTACGCGTGAAAGCACCCGTCAGCAGATTCTCTTCGACTGTCAGATGCTGGAAGCAGTGCCGCCCTTCCATGACCTGCACGACGCCGAGCTTTACGACCTGCCAGGGCGTGAGCCGATCGATGCGCCGTCCGCGATACTCGATCGAGCCTTTGGTGACGTCTCCGCGCTCGGAAGCGAGCAGATTCGAGACGGCTTTTAACGTCGTGGTTTTACCGGCGCCGTTAGCTCCGAGCAGCGCGACGATGGTGCCCTCGGCGATGGTCAGCGAAACCCCCTTGAGAACGAGGATCACATGGTCGTATATGACCTCGACGTTGTTGAGGGCGAGCAAGGGCTGCGCAGCGGTGGACATCGGTGTGTCGGTGACTGAAGTTCTCAAGTAGTATTCGCGGCGTGACTTTGCTTCAATTGCCGGACCGCCGTGCTCGGTTTCAACCTTTCATACAGCGTGCCTTGATGCCTTTTTCCGCGGCGTACTTCGCGGCGGAGTCCTCGACCATCTTGCGGATCAGTACGCGATCCCCGCTCATCCAGTCGGAGGCCGGGTTCCATTTGCCGCGCTGCCATTGCTGGAACCGCACCAGGCCGCTGCCACCATGATCGTTGCAGGATAATTTCAGCGGCGGAACCATGGTCCCGAAGCCGAGCTGGTCGAGACGTTTCTGATCGATGTCCAGGTTCTCGATACCCCAGCGCGACTGTGTGCCTGTCATCGGCTTCTTGCCGTATTTGGCCTGGGCCGTGCGAACTGCCTCGACGGTAAACATGGCCGCGGCCACCCCGCGATTCCACAGCACGGTGCCGATCAACTTGGGATCGCCGCCCTTGGCTTTGGCGTACACGAATTTTTCGATATCCCTGACGACGCCGAAATTCTTGCCTGCGAGGTTCAGGCTGGCGGCATAGTAGCCATCGGCCGCCGGGCCGGCCGCTTCGGTGTCGATCTCGGATCCGGCCCACCAGTTGCCGACCATTTTCTCGCGTGGAAATCCCACTTTCTGGGCGGTCGACAGCGCGGTGGCACTCATGACCCCCCAGCCCCACAGGACTACCCAGTCCGGCCGGTACTGGCGTATCTGCAGCCATTGCGATTGCTGCTCGTTGCCCGGGTGCGGCACCGGGATCAGCTTGAGCTCGAAGCCGAGCTTCGCGGCTTCGGCTTCCATCACCGGGTGCGGCTCCTTGCCATACGCCGAATCGTGATACAGCAGTACGATCTTCTTGCCTTTGAGCTTGTCTGTGCCGCTTTCGCGCTCGCCGATGAATTTGATAATGCCGGTGGCCGCGTCCCAGTAGTTGGCCAGCAGCGGGAATACCCAGGGGAACACGCGACCGTCTGTGGCATCGGTGCGGCCGTAGCCCAGAGTGATCAGCGGAATCTTGTCGCCCGGTGCCTTGTCGATCAGCGCGTAAGTAATGCCGGTAGACATCGGATGAATGGCCGTAGGTCCATTCGCGCTGCGCGCCTTCAGGCGTTCATAACACTCCACGCCTTTGGCGTTGTTGTATTCCGTTTCGCACTCTTCCCAGCTCAGCTTGACACCGTTGATGCCGCCGTCGCGCTCGTTGATCAGGTTCAGATAATCGATCATGCCGGTGAAAAATGCCGCGCCATTGGCGCCATACGGACCGACCCGGTAGCCCAGGATGCCCATGAACTGCGTGCCAGGTTGCTGCGCGCCGGCCGGGAGCATCCAAGCCAGGCTGCCGGCCAGCGTGCACAGCAGTAACAGCATTGTTTTGCAGATTCTCATATATCCTCCCGTGTACGGGGGTTCTAGTGGGGAAATGGCCATAGCCGCAGTTTTTCCTTGGTAATCTGCCACAGGCGCGCAAGGCCGTGCGGTTCCACGATCAGAAAGAAAATGATCAGCGCGCCGAATACCAGCACCTGGACCATGGATGTAACGCCCGGCTCCAGATTCAGGTTGAACGCGCGGCTCACGTCCGTCAACAGGACCTCGAGCAGGATCGGCATGAGCGTGATGAATGCGGCGCCCAGGAAGGAACCCAGGATACTGCCGACCCCGCCGATGATCACCATGAACAATATGCGGAAAGACAGATCGAGATTGAACCCGTCCGGCTCCACGGAGCCAAGATAAGCGAATGCATACAGCGCCCCGGCGACGCCGCAATAAAAGGAACTCACGGCGAATGCGAGCAGCTTGGTGCGCAAGATGCGGATGCCGATGACCTCGGCTGCCACGTCCATATCGCGTACCGCCATCCACGCCCGACCGATGCGGCTGCGCACCAGATTCTTGCCCATCAGCGCCAGCGCGGCGACGATGGCCAGCACCAGCAGATATTTTTTTTGCGGAGTGTCGAATTCCATGCCCAGGATCACAATGGGTTGCGCGGTAATGACCCCGGAGGCCGAATAGTTCGAAAACCAGCCAACCTTGGTGATCAGCCAGGGAATGAAAAACTGGGCTGCCAGGGTCGCTACCGCCAGATAAAAGCCCTTGATGCGCAGGCTGGGAAGGCCGAACAGCACACCCACCGCAGCGGCCGTCAGCCCGCCCAGCGCAAAGCTCAGCAGGATCGGCATGCCGGGAATGCGCAGCTGGAAGTTGTACGCGGCCACCGCGCCGACCGCCATGAACGCCGCCGTGCCGAGTGAAAGCTGTCCGGCATAGCCGGTCAGCAGATTCAGACCCAGTGTCGCCAGCGCAAACACCAGGAAGGGAATCAGTAGCGCGGTCAACCAGTAATCACTGGCGAACAGCGGAATGCCGACAAAAGCTGCCGCCAGGATGGCCAGCATGGCGTAACGATCCTGGCGGATTGGAAACAACGCCTGGTCGGCTGCGTAGCTTGCCTTGAACTGTCCGGCTTCTCGGTAAAACATCGCTGATCAGTAATCGGCGTGACGTGAATGGGGATTGGTAAATGACAAGGCGCTAGACACGATCGATGCGCTTTTCTCCGAACAGACCTTCGGGCCGAATCAGCAGGAACAGCAGGGCCATCATGTAGGCGAACCAGCCTTCGATGCCGCCGCCGATATGCGGCCCGAGATAAACCTCGGCGAGTTTTTCCAGCGCCCCGATAAGCAGACCGCCGACAATTGCACCGAGTACGGACTCAAAGCCGCCCAGGATGAGCACGGGCAGCGCTTTGAGCGCCACGAAAGTCAGGGCGTACTGCACGCCGTTGCGCGCCCCCCACATCAGGCCCGCGACCAGCGCAACGAATCCCGCGACCGACCAGACGATGGCCCAGATCTGCTTCAGCGGAATACCCACCGCCAGTGCGGCCTGATGGTCGTCCGCGACGGCGCGCAGCGCGCGGCCGACGCGGGTGACCTGAAAGAACACCGCCAGCACCGTGACCAGCACGCCCGCCACCAGGGCAGCAACCAGGTCAAAACTGCTGACAACCATGTCGAAGCGCTCGAGCAGCAGTGGAATCGGTTCGTCGGTAATGCCCAGTTCGAGTCGGCGCACGTTGGTGCCCCAGATGAGCTGTGCCAGCCCCTCGATGAAGAACGTCAGGCCGATGGTCGCCATGAACAACGTGATCTGGGGCTGATTGACCAGCGGGCGCAGCACAACGCGTTCGATCAGGATGCCCAGTACGACCATGACCACCAGCGCTACGCCGAACGCAGCCCAGAACGGCAGCGCGAATTTCTCCTGCAGCCCGACAAATGTCAGCGCCGCAAAAAACACCATGGCGCCCTGAGCGAAATTGAATACGCCCGAGGCCTTGTAGATCAGCACGAAGCCCAGTGCCACCAGCGAGTACATCACCCCCGCCAGCAGCCCGCCAATGAGCACTTCAAAGAAAAACGTCATCTTGCAGACCCTAGAACCTCAACCCAATACGCAGGCACGCAGGAAAAAGCAAGGCATGGAGAAAAGACGGACCCTCGGTTTTTGTCGTCGATGAACAACCGAGCGCGTACGCCACGCCGTATTTTCGGATGTCGATCTTCTGCGTGTTCGCCGTGACCTCCGTGCCAGCGTGTCGGGTGTAATCATCAATGTGAAACACCAAGATAGGCATCAATGACGGCCTTGTTGTTGCGGATCTCCTCGGGCGTACCGTCGCCAATCTTGCGCCCGTAATCGAGCACGACGATGCGATCGCAGATATCCATAACTACGCCCATGTCATGCTCGATCAACACAATGGTGGTGCCGAATTCGTCGTTGACGTCCAGAATAAAACGACACATATCCTGTTTTTCCTCGACGTTCATGCCGGCCATGGGCTCGTCGAGCAGCAGCAAGGTGGGTTCCGCGGCCAGGGCCCGGGCGAGTTCGACGCGTTTTTGCAAGCCGTATGGCAGGCGCCCGACCGGCGTCTTGCGAATGTGCTCGATCTGCAGAAAATCGATGATCTCTTCGACTTTGGCGCGATGCGCAAGCTCTTCGCGCCGGTTGCGTCCGATGTAAAGCGCCTGCTCGAACAGGCTCGCGCGCATCTTGAGGTTGCGTCCCGTCATGATGTTATCGAGCACGGTCATGCCTTTGAACAGCGCGATGTTCTGAAACGTGCGGGCGATGCCTTGCACGGCGGCGCGATGGGGGTCCATCGAACGTCGGACCTCGTCGCGGAAGCGGATGCGTCCCTCCTGCGGATGATAAACGCCGTTGATGACATTGAGCATGGAGCTCTTGCCGGCCCCGTTCGGACCGATGATCGCCCGGATTTCACCTTCCCGCACATCGAAGCTCACGTCCGACAGCGCGCGCACGCCGCCGAAAGACAATGCGATATTCTCCACGCTCAACGCCAACGCTCCGGATTTGCCCTCGCTCGTGATGGTCATGTCGTCGTGGCGAAGTTGAGCTAGGCGGCCTTTTGATCCGGTGCGGACGGTACATCCTGGATGCGGATGTCGGCTTCGATGGTGCCGCGACGACCGTCCTCGAACTTGACTTCGGTCGCGATGCGGCAGTGCTGTTGCCCCGAGTAAAGCGCATCGATCAGCGGGGCGTACTTCTCGGCCACGAATTTGCGGCGGATCTTGCGCGTGCGCGTCAGTTCATCATCGTCGGCATCGAGTTCCTTGTGCAGAATCAGAAACCGCCGAATCTGGGAACCCGCCAGCGCTGCGTCGCGCGCAAGGTCTGCATTGACCTGTACGATGCAGTTCAACACCAGGTCGTATACCGCAGGCCGGGCGGTCAGGTCAAGATAGCCGCTGTAGGGCATGTTGCGCTTCTCTGCCCAGTTGCCGACTGCCTGCAGGTCGATATTGATGAATGCACAGACCATCTGTCGCTGATTGCCGAAGCAAACGGCTTCCTTGATATACGAATAGAACTTGAGCTTGTTCTCGATGAATTGCGGCGCGAAGAGCGCGCCGCTGCCGAGTCTGCCGACGTCGCTCGCGCGATCGATGATCTTCAGATGCCCGTCCTCGTCGATGAAACCCGCGTCGCCGGTCATGAAATAACCGTCCGCGGAGATGGTCTCCGCGCTGGCATCCGGACGATTGTAATACTCCTTGAGCATGCTGGGCGTCTTCACCCAGATCTCGCCGCTGTCCACGATGCGCACGTCTACGCCCGGCAGCGGCTTTCCCACTGAATCGAGCTTCGCCTCGCCGTTGGGCTGCTTGCAGACATAGGCCGCGGTTTCGGTCTGGCCGTAAAGCTGCTTCAGGTTGATGCCGATGCTGCGGTAGAACAGGTAGAGATCCGGTCCGATCGCGGCCCCGCCCGTATAGGCCACGCGCACCCGGCTCATGCCGAGGATATTTCGCAAGGGAGCGTAGACCAGCAAGTCCCCCAGGCGGTAGCGCAAGCGATCGGCCCACGCTACGGGCTTGCCGTCCATGATCGAAGCACCGCACCGGCGCGCAACCGCCATGAAGTAATCGAACAGCAACCGCTTGGGGCGGGAAGCGTCTTCCATGCGGATCATGACCGTCGTCAACAGATTCTCGAAAATCCGCGGCGGCGCGAAATAATAAGTCGGACCGATTTCACGCAGGTCGCTCATCGCCGTGTCCGATGACTCCGGGCAGTTGACGGTGAAGCCCGCAACCAGCGCCTGCGCGTAGGAAAACAGATGATCGCCGACCCAGGCCATCGGCAGATAAGACAGCACTTCGTCGGCAGGATTGAAACCGTCGAAGGCGACATCGCCGCGCGCCGCAGCGATCAGGGCGGCATGGGTCAGGCACACCCCCTTGGGCTTGCTGGTCGTCCCCGAGGTGTACAGAATAACGCAGACGTCCTGCGCCTCGACGCTTCCGATCGCGCGTTCGAAGAATTCCGGGTCCTGCCGGTCACGTTCCTGACCGAGTTCGCGCAGCCGGTCATAGGCCATCAGCTGCGGGTGAGCGTAATTGCGCAACCCGCGCGGCTCGTCATAGAAAATATGTCTGAGTTTAGGATACTGCGGCAGCAGTTCCAGCAGTTTGTCGACCTGTTCCTGATCCTCGACGATGGCGTATTCGATCTGCGCGTTCTCGAGAACAAAAAGCAGTTCCTGCGCAACCGCGTCCTGATACATCGGAACGGGCACGCCTCCCAGGCACTGCGCCGCGGCAAATGACCAGTACAGCCGTGGCCGATTGTCGCCAATGATTGCGAGATTCATTCCCCGGCGGAAACCTTGTGATGCCAGGCCGCACGCGAGCGCGCGCACCTCGTCGGCGGCTTGTGCCCAGGTCCAGCTTTGCCAGATACCCAGATCTTTCTCGCGCATGGCCACGCGCCCGCCCTGCTGCTTTGCATGCTGCAACAGCAATGCAGGAAAGGTTTCGGGATATCGTGCGCCGCCAGGGCTCGGTTCGGCCAGGGCTCCTCCCTATTGCTTTATGGTTATCCGGCCCCACCGGGTCGGTATGCGCCCCTTTGTATCATCTTCGCGCGTGGATGTCTCGCGGCCGGTTCGCACGGCGGGGCGGCGTGCAGTGTAACGATTCGCGACCGGTGGTCCGTGTCCGTCTGCGCTGACGGCCTAGAAGCCCGCCAATACGATCTTTCCGGTTGCACGCCCGGATTCGATCAAGGCGTGCGCGCGCCGCAGGTTGGCGGCGTCGATGGTGCCGAATTCCTGCGACAGCGTGCTGCGCAGCGCGTTGTCATCGACCATATCGGCGATCTGCTTGAGCAACTGGTGCTGCGCAATCATATCTGCGGTTTCGAACACCGCTCGCGTGAACATGAATTCCCAATGGATGGAAATGGACTTGCGTTTGAGTGCGAGGATATCGAAGGACTTCGGATCATCGATCATGCCGAATCTGCCTTGCGGCGCAATGATCTCCGCGATGTCTGGCAGATGCTGGTCGGAGTGCGTGAGACTCGCAACCACCTCAACGTGCTGGATGCCCAGCGCGCGAATCTGGGAGGCCAGGGGCTTGCTGTGATCGACGACGTGATGCGCGCCCAGGCTGGTGGCCCAATCGCGGCTTTCGGCCCGCGATGCCGTGGCAATGATCGTCAGCCCGGTAAGCTTGCGGGCAAGCTGAATCATGATCGAGCCGACGCCACCCGCTCCGCCGACAATGAGCAATGTACCTTCTCGCCGCATGTCGCCGGGCACGAGCCCCAGGCGGTCGAACAGAAGTTCCCACGCGGTGATTCCCGTCAGCGGAAGCGCGGCTGCTTGCGCGAAGCTCAATGTGCGCGGCTTGGGTCCGACGATGCGTTCATCGACTGCGTGCAACTCGCTGTTCGTGCCCGGGCGCGCAATCGAGCCTGCGTAATACACCTCGTCGCCAGGGCGGAACATGGTTACGGAAGGACCTACCGCGTGCACCACGCCGGCGGCGTCGAATCCGAGCACTTTCACGCCTCCGGCCTCCGGTGCCGCGCGCATGCGGACCTTGGTGTCCACCGGATTGACCGAGATCGCCTTGACTGCGACGACCAGATCGCGCGCCCCGGGCACCGGATCCGGCAGCGTAAGGTCCAGCAGCGATTCGGGATTATCGATTGGCAAGGACGACCTGTAGCCGACGGCTTTCATAGAGTTGCCCTTTTTTGGTTGTCCGGCCCGTCGCTCAATGGCTAACCCCGATATACGCGGGATGCTCGTCCGCCGGTCTTAGTATTTGTATCCTGCCGGTGGCAGGGAAGGTGCGGACGCGAACTGCGGTGGAACTTCGCCCGTCAGGGTCTGCAAGAAGGCGAGCAGGTCGGCGACGTCCGCGTCGGTCAGGTCACGGCCCAGTTGCAGTTTGCCCATGATGCGCACGGCATCCCCCAGTTCCGCGACCGAACCGTCATGGAAATAAGGCGGCGTAACGGCGACATTGCGCAACTGCTGCACTTTGAACATATACGCGTCGGCGTCGCTTTTCGTGTCCTGAAAGCGGCCCTTGTCGCGGCCCTTGAACAAATCGATTTCCTTGCTGCCCGTCGCTACCCAGTAATCCTGCGTGAGGCCGAACTTCTGGTACATCTGGCCACCTACAGTCGCGCCGCCATGGCATCCCGAGCAACCATACGACATGAATTTATCGAGACCTTGTTTGGCTTGTGGGCTCAATGCCGACTGATCGCCCTTCAAGTAGGCGTCGAAGGCCGATGGCGTGATCAAGGTGCGCTCGTACGCTCCGATTGCCTTTCCCCAATTCTCTACCGTCATCGGTTCCGCTTCTCCGGGAAATGCTTTTTCGAACATCGCGCGATAGCCCGGCAACGCCCGCAGCCGCGCCTCGGCGGCCGCGTAATCGGCATTACCGTAGGCAAGCGCACTGATCAGGGCCTTGACCGCCTGTTCTTCGACATCCACGCGGTTTCCACCATAGTGCTGCACGAATTGCAGCGCGGTGTTGAAAACGGTGGGCGCGTTGCGCGGGATGATTTTGCCGCCTACCCCCACCGAACGCGGCAGCGCGTCGGTGCCGTAAAAGTAGGGATTGTGGCAGCCCGCACAACTGCCTTTGCCATCACTGGAAACCCGTGTTTCGAAGAACAGGGCACGGCCCAGTGCGACACGTTCGGGGGTGAGCGGACGCTGCGGCGTGCCGGCGTCCGAAGGCAGTGGCTGGAATGTTTGCTGCGCACGCGCGAGCAGCGTCTTCTCGGTGTCCTCTGCCGTCAGGGCGGAGGCGCCGGCGACGAGCGCCACCGCACAGCAATACAGAATCGGTCTATTCAAACCGGCCATGTCATCCTCCCCGTGGACTCTTGTTTGTCCTAGCTGTCTTTGGCGCAGTAAATTTCCAGGCAGTTGTCTTCCGGATCCGAAACCTGAAACGTGTTGAACTCTTCGCCCTTCGTGACTGTGGCGCCGAACTTGCCGGCCCAGTCGTCCAGCTTTGCATTGCTGGGCACCTGGAAGCCGAGGTGCAGTTCAGGCGCTCGCTTGACCGGTTCGCCCGGTTTGAAAACGAGGAGCACGCCGGGGCCGCGCGCCTTGTTGCCCTCTGCGCGCAAGCCGAAGGTCGTGGCATACCAGCGCACGAGGCCCTCGGGATCGCGCGCCGGTATGTTGACGTGATTGAGCTGGAAATCGGACATAACGGGTTCTCCTGAGATGGCCAGTGTTGATAATGCCATCATATTATTCTGCGATACGCATCGCCATTGTTCTGACAGCACACACGCAGCGTCGGGCATCCCGGACTATTGCGCGGTCCAGCCGCCGTCGACCAGCAGATGCGTGCCAGTAATCATGGACGCTGCCGGCGATGCGAGATAGACCGCGGCCGCCATGATGTCCTCCATTTTGCACATGCTTCCCAATGGAATACGGGACGTGATGAACTCACGCTTTTCCGGCGTATCGACGATGCGACGCACCAGCGGGGTATCGGCGAACGTCGGGCCAATGCTGTTGACCCTGATGCCGTGCGGCGCGAGTTCGACTGCCATGGCTTTGGTCAGGCCTTCCACCGCGTGCTTGGTCATGCAATAAACGGTGCGGTTCGGCGAGCCGACGTGGCCCATCTGCGAGGATATGTTGAGCACCACGCCGCCCGCGGCTTTGCGATTCACGTCTTCGAGCATCTTGTTCACGGCCGCCTGCGCCACTACGAAGTAGGCGCGCACATTCAGATCCAGCATGATGTCCAGATGCTCGTCCGAAACACTGGTGAAGGGTTCCGGGAAATTGGTGCCCGCGTTATTGACGAGAATGTCGAGACGCCCCAAGTCTGCGATGACTCCGCGGACGGCTCCATCATTGGTCACATCGCACGCGGCGACCTTGGACCGGCCACCCAGTGAAGAGATCTGCCGCGAAATTTCCACGAGATGCGACTCGGTGCGGCCGAGCAGAATGACATGGGCGCCGGCTTCCGCCAGCCCAGTGGCGATGGCTGCGCCGAGCCCTCGCCCGGCGCCCGTCACCAGGGCGACCTTCTCATCCAGCCGAAAGCTCGGCAACCTCGGAACGGCTGACATGTGGAAAAGGAACCTCCGATGCGCGAAGAACGGTGCGGGCCCGATTGCAGCGACCCGAGGCCGACGGATGAGACCCCTCGCTCATCGCGACGCACCGGGCGAACTTTGACTACATGCTGCGCCGGTACTGGCCGCCGACCTCGAACAATGCGTCGGTGATCTGGCCCAGGGAGCATACTCGCACCGCATTGACCAGTTCGGCAAACACGTTGCCGTTGTCGATCACGGTCTGGCGCAATTTCGCCAGGGCCGCCGGCGCGTGCGCTGCGTTGCGTGCCTGGAATTCGCGCAAGCGCCGGATCTGGCTCTGCTTTTCTTCTTCGGTCGAACGCTGCAGCGGGATGCTTCCGCCAGTTTCGGTCGCATCGGTATTACGGTACGTGTTCACGCCGATGATCGGATAGGAGCCGTCGTGCTTCTTGTGCTCGTAATACATTGACTCTTCCTGGATCTTGCCGCGCTGGTAACCGGTTTCCATGGCGCCGAGTACGCCGCCGCGCTCGGAGATGCGCTCGAATTCCTGCAGCACGGCTTCTTCCACGAGGTCCGTCAGTTCGTCGATGATGAATGCTCCCTGATTCGGGTTCTCGTTCTTGGCGAGGCCCCACTCGCGATTGATGACCAGCTGGATGGCGAGAGCTCGCCGCACCGATTCGGCCGTGGGTGTGGTGATCGCCTCGTCGTAGGCATTGGTATGCAATGAATTGCAGTTGTCATAGATCGCGATCAACGCTTGCAACGTGGTGCGGATGTCGTTGAATGCAATCTCCTGCGCATGCAGCGATCGGCCCGAAGTCTGGACGTGGTACTTGAGTTTCTGGCTGCGCTCGTTTGCGCCGTACTTGTTTTTCATGGCTGTAGCCCAGATGCGCCGTGCAACGCGCCCCAGCACGGTGTATTCCGGATCCATGCCGTTGGAAAAGAAGAACGACAGGTTCGGTGCGAAGTCGTCGATGTTCATGCCGCGCGCGAGGTACGCCTCGACGAAGGTGAAGCCGTTCGACAGGGTAAAGGCGAGTTGCGAGATCGGATTCGCGCCGGCCTCGGCGATGTGATAGCCGGAGATCGATACCGAATAGAAGTTGCGCACACGGTTTCGGACGAAGTACTCCTGGATGTCGCCCATGACCTTGAGCGAGAACTCGGTCGAGAATATGCAGGTGTTCTGTCCCTGATCTTCCTTCAGTATGTCGGCCTGTACCGTGCCGCGCACGTTCTCCTGCGCCCAGGTGCGTATTTTCGCGGCTTCCTGCTCATTGGGCTGGCGGCCATGCTGGGCGACGAACTTGTCGACCTGCTGGTCGATGGCCGTGTTGATGAACATCGCCAGAATGGTGGGTGCCGGCCCGTTGATGGTCATCGACACCGACGTGGCCGGGTCGCACAGGTCGAAACCCGAGTACAGCACTTTCATGTCGTCCAGGGTCGCGATCGATACGCCCGAGTTGCCGACCTTGCCGTAGATATCCGGCCGCTCGTGCGGGTCGAAGCCGTACAAGGTCACCGAGTCGAACGCGGTGGACAGGCGCTTGGCCTGCATGTCGCGTGACAGAAACTTGAACCGCGCGTTGGTGCGGAACGGGTCGCCTTCGCCGGCGAACATGCGCGTGGGATCCTCGTTCTCGCGCTTGAAAGGGAACACCCCGGCGGTGTACGGAAAGTAGCCCGGCAGGTTTTCGCGCATCAGCCATCGGAGCAGTTCGCCTTCATCCTCGAACTTCGGCAGCGCGACTTTCGGTATTTTTGTGCCGGACAACGAAGTGGTTTTCAGCGTGGTGCGGATCTCCCGGTCGCGGATCTTGGTGACCTGTTCGTCGCCCGAGTATGCTTGCTTCACCGCGGGCCAGTTCTCCAGCAGAGACTTCGCGTCGCTGCTGAGCGCCTTCTCGCGCTCGGCGATCAATGGATCAAGATCGGAGGAGGGTTTCTTGGCCGCATCCAGCATGCGTCGGGCTTCGCGCAGTTGCTGGCGCTCGCGCGCCGTTTTCGTCTGTCTGGCAATGTCGGTGTGATAGCCGCGCACCGTATCCGCAATTTCCGCCAGATAACGCACGCGCGCCGGCGGAACGATGACGTTCTGGCCGGACGAGGCGCGCACCGTTGCGGGCTTGAGTTGGCCCTCCGCGGCTTTGAGTCCTCGCGCCTTCAGCTCGGCGACAATGGTCTGGTAAAGCGCGGTCACGCCGTCATCGTTGAAGCGCGACGCGATGGTGCCGAATACCGGCATGGCGTCAGTGGCCACGCTGAATGCGCCGCGATTGCGCTGCATTTGCTTGCGCACGTCGCGCAGCGCATCCTGCGCGCCGCGGCGGTCGAACTTGTTGATGGCCACGAAATCGGCGAAATCGAGCATGTCGATTTTCTCCAGCTGGCTGGCGGCGCCAAACTCGGGGGTCATGACGTACAGCGACAGGTCCACATGCGGCACGATGGCGGCATCACCCTGGCCGATGCCGGAAGTCTCGACCAGTACCAGATCGTACCCCGCGCATTTGCACGCTGCGATCACTTGCGGCAAGCTGGCGGCGATTTCGCTGCCGGCGTCGCGTGTGGCGAGCGAGCGCATGTAGATATTCGGGTGATTGATCGAATTCATGCGAATGCGGTCGCCCAGCAATGCGCCGCCCGTCTTGCGCCGTGACGGATCGACCGCAATCACGGCAATTTTCAGGCCGTCGTTCTGATCGATGCGGAATCGGCGGATCAATTCGTCGGTCAGCGATGATTTGCCGGAACCACCGGTGCCGGTGATGCCGAGTACGGGCACGCCGTCATTCTGCACGGCGCCGGCTGCCAGTTTCTTCTGCAGCGTCTCAGGCAGGGTTTCGTTCTCCAGCCCCGTGATAATACGCGCCAGGTCGCGCGCGTTGCCCCCGAACACGCCGTCCAGGCTCGCCGGAAGCTCGGCCGCGAGATCGCGGTCGGCGGTGCGAATCATGTCGCTGATCATGCCCTGCAGGCCCAGCTTGGCACCGTCTTCGGGTGCGTAGATGCGCGCGACACCGTAGCGGTGCAGTTCCTCGATTTCGTGCGGCACGATCACGCCGCCGCCGCCGCCGAAAACTTTGATGTGGCCGCCGCCGCGTTCGCGAAGCAAATCGATGGTGTACTTGAAGTATTCGACGTGCCCGCCCTGGTAGGACGAGATGGCAATGCCCTGCACATCTTCCTGGATCGCGGCGTTGACGATTTCGTCGACCGAGCGATTATGGCCGAGATGAATGACTTCGACGCCGCTCGCCTGAAGGATGCGGCGCATGATGTTGATCGACGCATCGTGGCCGTCGAACAGGCTCGCTGCCGTGACGAAACGGATTTTATGGCCGGCGCGATCTTTCTGGTCGGCAGGCTGTTGGCTGAGGTCGGTCATGTTCTCGCTCCCTGTGGCTTCACGCACCCGGCCGGGCCGGGTCGACGAGCCAATATTGGTTGTCTGTAAACGTTAGCTTAAGTTGCGTTGTTGCGCAGGGCCTCAAGCGGCCAATCCGATCCCGGAAGCACTGCGGTATTGCTGCAGCAGACGCTCGCGTTCGACCGCAACTGCCGCGACGTGGCGCTCCTTGACGTGGCCGAATCCACGGATACGCTCCGGTAAATTCGCCAACTCCACTGCCGCCCGATGATTTTTCGCCGACAGGTTCGCCGTCAGTTCCTTGACCAGGCTTTCATAATCGCGGACCAGTTGCTGCTCCATTTTGCGCTCTTCGGTATGGCCGAACGGGTCGAGCATGGTGCCGCGCAAGCCCTTGAAACGCGCCAGCAACTTGAAGGCGTATTTCATCCACGAGCCGTACCGCGCCTTGACCAGCAGGCCTTGCGCATCACGCTTGGCCAGCAACGGCGGTGCAAGGTTGTAGCTGACCTTGAAATCACCTTCGAATGCTGCACTGAGTTTTTTATCGAAATCACCGCTGGTGTACAGCCGCGCGACCTCGTATTCGTCCTTGTAGGCCATGAGCTTGAACAAATATTTCGCGACCGCCTTGCTCAGCGCATCGCCGGCGCCTATACCAGCCTCGGCGTCGCGTACCTTTGCCACCAGATCCTCATAACGTTTCGCATAGGCGGCATTCTGGTATTCGGTCAGAAAGGCGGCACGGCGCCGGATCAGCGTTTCCAGGTTCTGCGGCATCTGAACTACTACGGGCTTGGCGGGTAGAGCGACTTTCTCGACCTGCTCGAGGTTGACGGCGGCACGACGGCCCCACAGGAACGCCTGCTTGTTGGCCTCGATTGCGACGCCATTGAGTTCGATGGCCTTGAGGATGGAAGCCTCCCGCAGCGGTATCAGCGATTTTTGAAACGCGAAGCCAAGCATGAACAAATTGGTGGCAATGGAATCGCCCAGCAACGCTGTCGCCAGGCCTGTCGCGTCGATGAAGTGCGAGCGCGCGCCGAGGGATTCGTCGATCAGTGCGCGGATCTGTTGCGCGGGGAATTGCCAGTCGGGATTCTGCGCAAACGGACCCGGGGGCTGCTGATGCGTGTTGATGACCGCGACCGTGCGTCCCGGGCGGGTTTTGGCGATGGCATCGTGCGCGCCGGCGGTCAGCATGTCGCAGCCGAGAATCAAATCGGCTTCACCGGTGGCAATACGCTGCGCGCGGATGTCTTCCGGCGAACGCGCAATGCGCACGTGCGAGGTCACCGCGCCGTTCTTCTGCGACATGCCGGTCATGTCCAGCGCGGAGGTGCCCTTGCCTTCCAGATGTGCGGCCATGCCCAGCAATGCGCCGATCGTGATGACGCCCGTGCCGCCGATGCCGGTGATCAGAATGTTGTAGGGCGTATCCTGCAGTTGCGCGACGGCGGGTTCCGGAAGCTGTTCCAGTTGCTCCGGTAGCGTCTGTTTGGCCGCACGCGACTTGCGCGGCACGCCACCTTCGATGGTGACGAAACTGGGGCAAAAGCCTTTCACGCATGAGTAGTCCTGGTTGCAGGACGACTGGTCGATGGCGCGCTTGCGCCCGAATTCGGTCTCCACCGGCAGGATCGAGGTGCAATTGGACTGCACGCCGCAATCGCCACAGCCCTCGCATACGGCTTCGTTGATGAAGATGCGTTGCGTTGCCTTGGGATACTCGTTCTTTTTGCGCCGGCGACGCTTCTCCGCGGCACACGTCTGATCATAGATCAGCACCGACACGCCGGGCACCTCGCGCAGTTCGCGCTGCACCGCGTCCATGTCGCGGCGATCGTGGAGCGTGACCCGCTCGGGCAGTTGCGAGCGATCCTCGTAACGCGCCAGATCCTCGGTGACCACGGCAATGCGCTTGACGCCCTCGGCGGCCATTTGCTGCGCGATCAGGTGCACTGAAATCTGCCCGTCCACGGGCTGTCCGCCCGTCATGGCGACGGCGTCGTTATACAGAATCTTGTAGGTGATATTGACCTTGGCCGCGATTGCCGCGCGGATGGCAAGATGACCGGAATGGAAATAGGTGCCGTCGCCGAGGTTGGCAAATACGTGCGGCAGCTTCGAAAACGGCGCCTGGCCGATCCAGGCTGCACCCTCTCCGCCCATCTGGCAGGTGGTCTTGTTGTGATCCGGGTAGATCGCGGTCGCCATGACGTGGCAGCCGATGCCGGCCAGTGCGAGGCTGCCCTCGGGCACTTTGGTCGAGGTGTTATGCGGGCAGCCTGAGCAGTAATACGCCGGCCGCGGCGGCGTATCGACGGCTTTTTGCAGGACGGCTTCCTTGGCCTCCAGAAACGCCAGGCGTGCCTTGATCAAGTCGCTCTGGTGGAAGCGTGCAATGCGCCCAGCAATGACCCGCGCGATCTGCGCGATCGAAAAATCGGCTTTGGCCGGCAACAGCCACTCGCCGCGCGGATGCACCCATTCGCCCTGGTCGTCGAACTTGCCGATCACGCGCGGGCGTACATCGGGGTGCCAGTTGTAGAGCTGCTCCTTCAACTGGTACTCGACCATCTGGCGCTTTTCTTCCACCACCAGAATTTCTTCCAGACCCTTGGAAAACTCGCGCACGCCGTCGGGTTCCAGCGGCCACGGCATGGAAACCTTGAACAGACGTATCCCGATTTGCGCGGCGTTCTCCTCCGTGATGCCCAGCTCCTCCAGCGCTTCCAGAACGTCCATGTAGGATTTGCCGGAGGCAATGATGCCCAGTCGCGCGTTAGGCGAATCGATGGTGGTGCGGTTGATCTTGTTCAGCCGCGCATAGGCCATCGCGGCATAGATCTTGTAGTCCTGCATGAGCGCTTCCTGCTTGCGCGCCTGCAGTCCGAGCGCATCGTTCGACAGCCGGAAGTTCAGTCCGCCTTCGGGCATCGCGAAATCGGTCGGCACCAGAGTCTTGACGCGGAACGGATCGGCCTCGATCGAGGCGGACGATTCAACCGTATCGGCCAGCGCCTTGAAGCCGACGGCGCATCCGGAAAAGCGCGACATGGCCCAGCCGTGCAATCCCAGTTCCACGTATTCCTGCACGTTGCATGGATACAGCACCGGAATCATCGATGCCGAAAACAGGTGATCGCTCTGGTGCGGCAATGTCGACGAGTAGGCGCCGTGGTCGTCACCCGCGACCAGCAGCACGCCCCCGTGCCTGGACGTGCCGGCAAAGTTCATGTGCTTGAAAACGTCACCACAGCGATCCACCCCCGGGCCCTTGCCATACCACAGCGCAAAGACGCCGTCGTAATTGGAATCGCCGACCTTGTCGACTTGCTGGGATCCCCAGACGGCGGTGGCGGCAAGCTCTTCGTTGATGCCGGGCTGAAAGCGCACGTGATGCGCCTCGAGATGTTTCTTGGCTTTCCACAGCGCCTCGTCGAGCCCACCCAGCGGCGAGCCGCGATAGCCCGAGATGAATCCGGCCGTGTTCAGGCCCGCCGCCACATCGCGCCGGCGCTGAATCAGTGCCAGGCGCACCAGCGCTTGAATGCCGGTCAGGTAAACCCGGTCCTGGTCGGAAATATATTTGTCGTCGAGGGTAACTTGCCGCATGTGCCGCTCCTTGCCAAAATTTGATCGGACATTCGCGCCGGATAGGCCGATGCCCTTGTTATTTGCGTGCGGGGTCGATTGTCCAGCACGCACTTACCTCGCTTTATTTCAATGCGACGGGCCTTGGGTGATGCTGATAAATCGTGTTCGCACCGAGCATGACTTCATGGTGCCCGCGGCCATTGGCGATCATCGGAAAGCAATTCTCCTGCGGCGCGACCGCGACGTCGAGAAAAAACGGGCCTTCACTGGCAAGGCATTCCGCGATCGCCGCTTCCAGATCGGCCGGCTCCGTCACGCGCCGGGCGCTCCAGCCGAATCCTTTGGCAACCGCGACGAAATCTGGCAGGGCGGCGGTGTAACTATGGCTGTAACGGCTGCCATGATTGAGCTCCTGCCATTGGCGCACCATGCCCATATAACCGTTGTTGCTTAGCACCACCTTGATCGGCGCGCCATGCTGGGCCGCCGTGGACAATTCCTGGATGTTCATCAGCACCGAAGCATCCCCGCTTACGCAGACCACCAGCTTGTCGGGGTTGCCTACCTGGGCGCCGATCGCCGCGGGAACACCGTAACCCATTGTGCCGGCGCCGCCGGAGGTCAGCCATCGCTGCGGCCGGTCGAAGCGCAGATGCTGCGCCGCCCACATCTGATGTTGGCCAACATCCGTGGAGACGATCGCGTCGCGGTTCGTCAGCGCGTGCTGCAAAGAGCGCATCAATTGCTGCGGCACGATACGCCCCGGCTGGGTTTCGAATCCAAGCGAATCCTGCGCGCGCCATTGGTCGATCGCCTGCCACCATGCGGCCAGCCGGCCCGCTTCGAACACGTGCTCTGCCAGTTCGGTCTGCAATGCATCGAGCAGTTCCCGGCAGTCCCCAACCATCGGCACATCGACCTTGACGACTTTGTTGATCGACGAAGCATCGATATCCAGATGTATCTTTTTGGCGTGCGGGCAGAAGTCGCTGAGCTTGCCGGTGACGCGATCATCGAAGCGCGCGCCGACGCAGACCACCAGGTCCGCGTCGTGCATCGCGAGGTTGGCCTCCAGCGTGCCGTGCATGCCGAGCATGCCGAGGAATTGAGAGTCGGAGGCCGGAAACGCGCCGAGGCCCATCAAGGTCAGCGTGCATGGCGCGCCGGTGCGCTGCACCAGGCGCGTAAAGGCTGCACAGGCTTCGGGGCCGGAGTTGATCAAGCCGCCTCCGCCATAGAATACGGGGCGTCGCGCGTGCTTCAGCAGCGCGGCCGCTTCGCGCAGCGGCCCGCGCCGCACCGGCTTGCGTCGCATCGCAGGCAGTTCCGGCGCCGCCGCGACCTGCCTCTCGCAGGTGGCCAGCTGAATATCCTTGGGAAAATCGAGCAATACCGGACCCGGGCGGCCCTGCATGGCGATCGCGTGGGCCTTGCGCACCAGGCTTGCGACCTGATCTGCATTACGGATTTGTGCGTTCCATTTGGTTACCGGGCGCGACAAACCGAGTGCATCGCATTCCTGAAACGCGTCGGTGCCGATCGAGCCGGTGGCGACCTGTCCGCTGATACACAGCACCGGCACCGAATCGCAGATTGCATCGAGCAATCCGGTCAGGGTGTTGCTGACGCCGGGGCCGGAGGTCACCAGCACGACGCCGAGTTTGCCGGTCGAACGTGCGTAGCCTTCGGCCGCATGTACGGCGGCTTGTTCATGGCGTACCAGTACATGGCGGATGCGTTGCTCGGTGTGCAAAGCGTCATAGACTGGCAACACGGCCCCGCCGGGATAGCCGAAAATCGTATCCACGCCGAGTTCCACGAGCGTATCGAGCAGGACTTGGGCGCCGCTGCGCGGGGCGCGTTCAGGTTGCGCCTGGAAGGACGAAGGCAGGCTGGCAGGTTGTGCGAGATTACTCATGGAACCCATCGTACGTCGCGCACTACAGAAAAGGCATCTTATTTTCTGACCAGATACGGTATTATCAGAAAACTTTTCTTTGTTCGGTCACGCAAGCAGAATGAGTGTCGACAAATTCGATCTCGCGATCCTGAAAGTCCTGCAGGAAGACGCGCGCGCCAGCTTGCAGGTCATCAGCGAGCGGGTGGGATTGTCATCGACACCTTGCTGGGCGCGCATCAAGCGCATGGAAACCGAGGGGGTTATCCAGGGATACACGGTCCGCGTGGATCCGCCTTCGATCGGCTTGTCCGAAACCGTTATTGTGCAGGTTACTCTGGAAAGTCATACCGACGAAACCCTGTACGATTTTGGCAAGACCCTGGAGCAGATCCCGGAGGTCATGGAAGCCTATCTGGTCTCCGGCGACTACGATTACTATATTCGCATTGCTGTGAAGGATACTCGCGACTACGAGCGATTGCTGCGTGAACGTCTGTATCGCATACCGGGCATTCGCCACAGCAAGTCGAGTTTCGTATTGCGAACGCTCAAGGAAAGTCTGATTCCGTTGTCCGCCGCACCGGCGGCTCGTCCCGATGCGCCGGCCAAACCGCGAAAAAGCCGGTCGGTCAAGCGCAAGTCATGACTCGCGCGGGGAAGTCGTGAAACCGCAGTCGTGAAACCGCAGCCGGGCCGCATGGTCGATGCCATCGGGCGCGCGCATGCGCGCGCCCGCACCGATGCACGTATCGTTAGTCTCGTCCCCAGTGTGACGGAGTTGCTGTTCGAACTAGGCGCGGGCGACAGACTCGTGGGCCGCACCGGCTTTTGCGTGCATCCGAAACAGCAGATCCGGACCGTGCCCAAGGTCGGCGGCACGAAGGCCGTGAATGTGGATGCGATCCGGCAACTCGCGCCTACGCATCTGATCGTAAACATCGACGAGAACGAAAAGCCCACGGTGGACCGGTTGGCGCAATTCGTGCCAAACGTGGTCGTGACGCATCCGCTCGGACCGCTCGATAATCCGCCGCTTTACCGGCTGCTGGGCGGGATTTTCAGTTGCGAGGACAAGGCAGAGCAGCTCTGCGCGGCGTTCGAGTCAGCGTATGGCGCGGCGGTAGCAACCTGCGCAGCACTGCCGCGCGAGCGCGTGCTGTATCTGATCTGGACATCTCCCTGGATGACGGTGTCGCGCGACACCTATGTGTCACGCACCCTGGCGGCCGTGGGCTGGGATACAGTGGAAATCGACTCCGCGGAGCGCTATCCGAAATTCGAACTCACGCCGGCGTTAACCGCGCGTCTCGACCGTGTATTACTTTCCTCCGAACCCTTCGCGTTTCGCCAGCGGCATGTCGAGCAAGTCAGGCAGGCACTCGAAGCGGACGACAGTTTTTTTCTGCCGACAGCTCGCGACGAGTCACGCCTGAGGGTCGCGGTGTCGCTGATCGACGGCGAGATGACCTCGTGGTATGGCAGTCGCGCGATTCAGGGATTGAACTATCTGGCGCGGCTGCGTACTGGAGCGACCCCTAGTCCAACGTGATGAACAAGGATTTACGTGGTTGACCCGCTACCGCGCGGCTGATGTGTCCCTGGCCGGTCGTATCCTCGGCGAGCAAGATGTCGCCGCTACGCAAGATGCGTTTGCTGCCATCGCCGACTTCGATTTCCACCTCGCCTTCGAGGTTGACCACATATTGACGCCTGGGTGCGGTATGAAAATCGTAGTTGTAGTCCCCCGCCGTTTCACGGAACACGATGCCCGTGGCGCTCATCAACTCCGAAATGAAGCCAATCTTGCCCGAGTTTTTGAGCGGTATGCGCAGGTCCTCGAAGTGTGACCGGTTGTCCTCACCCGTATAGATGCGAACGATGGTCATGTATCGATCCTGCGCGTCGGCTGCCGCGGCTGATTGCATGGTGGTCGCGCTCCCTATGCCTGCAAGAAATAGCATTGTGATGGCGATTGCGCGCAGCGGCGTCGGGTTTCTGGTGCACATGTGCACTCCTTTGGCTATGACCGATAATCGGACGAACCGGCGGTGGTGGCGCCCAGCCGGCTTCAAGTGCCTTGCGGCAACTGCTCGTGATGGTAGCGTTCAACCAGGAACAGGGACGCGATCAAGCCCACAACGGCGCCGAACATCACGTAGTACGCGGGAGCCAGCGGTGAGCCCGTCACGCGAATCAGCCAGGTAACGATGAACTGCGCGAACCCGCCGAACAGCATCACGGCAAAATTGTATGCGATGGCAAGGCCGGTGGAACGCACGCCGGTCGGGAACTGCTCGGCGATGGCCGTCGAAATCGGCCCGAAGAATACACCCACAAGACTGCAAAGCACCGCTTGCATAATCGCGAGCCGGGTAAAACTCGGCTGGTCGAGTACCCATGCGAACAGCGGATAAAGCAGCAGGAAATACGCGATGGTGGCGGCGATCAGAATGGGCCTGCGGCCGATACGGTCCGACAGTGCGCCGCAAACCGGTATCACGGCCGTCAGGCACAGCAGCCCCAGAACCTGGGCCGTGAAAGCATCGGTCAGCGGCATGCCAAGCTGGGTCTTGGCAAAAGTCGGCATGTACACCAGCACGACGTAATAGGAAATGGTGCCGCAGATGACCAGCCCGAAGGTCACGCCCAAGCCGCGCCAGTGTTGCGAAAGCACGGTTTGCAATGGGCGGTGCGCAGGGCGGGTGGCACGAAATGCCAGAAAGACTTCCGTCTCCTCGAGGTAACGGCGAATATACAGGCCGACCGGGCCGATCAACAGACCGAACAGAAAGGGCAGCCGCCAACCCCACCAGTCGATTTGTTCGGGCGCAAGCATGCGTGTAACGAGTGCGCCGGCCAGTGCGCCGGTGAGCGCCGCGACGCTTTGCCCGACCATTTGCAGTGACCCGTAGAAGCCGCGTTTTCGCGCGGGCGCGCTCTCGACCAGAAAGG
>CBDDRM010000112.1:0-3323 GCA_965233135.1 uncultured bacterium
TGACCACCACCATGGCGATCAGGCTGGCCGTCGCGCCGATGATGCCGAAGCGCAGGTCGTCCATGCCCCACCAGGGGGTCATGCCACCCCACTTGACCGCGTACAGGTACCAGGTACCCGCGGCCAAGCCGACCAGCATTCCCGCGATGGCCCCCGCCGTGTTGGCGCGCTTCCACCAGATGCCAAGCACCAACGGGAAGAACAGGCCGGACATGGCGAAGTCGAACGCCCACGCCACCGCTCCCAGGATCCCGGTAAGCCGCATGCTCGCCACCAGGGCGCCTGCGGCGCCGATGGCAATGAGCAGTATGCGCGCCACGATCAGCCGGCGCTTCACGTCGGCCTTCGGGTCGATGATCTTGTAGTACAGATCATGCGACAGCGCGTTGGCGATCGCCAGCAGCAGACCGTCCGCGGTAGACATCGCCGCCGCCATGCCGCCCGCAGCCACCAGGCCCGATATCACGTACGGCAATCCCGCGATCTCCGGAGTCGCCAGCACGACGATGTCGCCGCGCATGAAGAACTCGTTGATCTGCACGATGCCGTCGCCGTTGGAGTCGACGACCTTGGCAAAGCCCACCGCGCTCCACTTCTGCACCCACTGCAGCGCGTTCACCTCCGCCAGGGACTTGCCGATCACGCTGGTGGCGAGATTCGGGTCGAGCACCTGCAGCTTGGTGAAGGTCGCCAGCGCAGGCGCCGTGAAGTACAGCAGGAAGATGAAGAACAGCGACCAGGCCACCGACGCGCGCGCCGAACGCACCGACGGCGTCGTGAAGTAGCGCATCAGGATGTGCGGCAACGAAGCGGTGCCGATCATCATGCACGCGGTCAGGGTCGCGAAGCGCCATGCCGCGACGAACGTATCGGCCGGTGCGTTGTGCAGGTTGACCAACGCGCTCATGCCGGCTTGCGCAGCCGCGGGTTTGAGCACGCCGACCTGGTGCAACTGCTCCAGTTCGGCGATGCGCTGGATCGCCTCGCCATACACCAGGTGCGGGATTACGCCGAAGCCCTGCTTGTTCGACATCCAGATCACCGGCACGAGGTAGGCGATGATCAGCACGATGTACTGCGCGACCTGGGTCCAGGTCACCGCGCGCATTCCGCCAAGCATCGAACACAGCAAGATGCCCGCCAGGCCGAACCACACGCCGACACCGAACGGCAGCTGCAACGCGCGCGAGGCGATGGTGCCCGTGGCGTTGATCTGCGCCGTCACGTAGGTGAACGACGCGATCACCAATACCAGCACCGCGCACAGGCGCGCGAAGTTGCCGCCGTAGCGCGTGCCGATGAAGTCCGGCACCGTGTAGCAGCCGAACTTCCTCAGGTAAGGCGCCATCAGCACCGCGACCAGCACGTAGCCGCCCGTCCAGCCCACCACGAACGCGAGGTAGGGGTGGCCGCCCATGTAGATGCCGCCCGCCATCGCCACGAACGAAGCGCCGGACATCCAGTCCGCGGCGGTCGCCATGCCGTTGAACACCGTCGGCACCTGTCGGCCCGCGACGTAGTAGGCATCGAGCTGCATGGTGCGCGACAGCCAGCCGATCAGCGCGTAGATGAAGATCGTGAAAGCCACGAACATGATGCCGATCGTGTCCTCCTTGACCCCCATCGATTCGGCGATCGCCATCAGGCCGACGAACAGCAGGAAGCCGCCCGTGTAGAAGCCGTAGATCTTGGGCAGGTTGTCGATGAACGAGCCCTGCATTTTGAACAGAGACATTGTTATTTCCCCCCTTATTCCGGTTCAGCCATGCCGCACTCGACATCGATCTTGTGCTGCTGCCACGAGAAGACGAACAGCTGCACGACGAAGATGATGAGCGAGCCTTGCGCCGCCATGTAGAAGCCGAGCGGGAAGTGGTTGAAGGTAATCGCGTTGAGGTCTGTCGCGAACCAGTGCACCACGTAGGAGAAGATGAACCAGATGATCATGTGCACGATCATCAGGCTCCTCGTGCGCTTCCAGTGAATTTCCCTATTGGCTGCTTCCGTGCTCATTGCATGCCCTCCTCTTTTGTTGTCCCCCGCCCGGTTGCCCGAGCCATGCTTTTGCAGGCCGGCCGATTCTAGCCCATGTCAATATTGGCCGTGCACGGCCTCGACCCCTGATAATGCGGCGGTGCAACCATCATCCATATCCCGCCTGACGGCCTCCCTGCACGCCTGGCTGCGACGCTGGCGCCGGGCCGAACCCGTGCACAACGCGGACGCGTTGCGCGACTTCCTGCAGACGCGCGCCAGCCATGTCGCGCAGATGACGCTGTACGGATACCTGCGCACCCGCGCCGGTACGCGCTTTCCGGAGTTGTTCGACAACGACGCCTTCGCCGCGTCGATGAACATCGCCAAATGGCACGTGTGGCTCGCCTGCCTGGCCGACCTCACGGCGTACGCGGGGTCGCTCCTGCGCCGCGCCAACGCGCCGGCAGAACGGGTTGGACCGCTGATGCAGCGGCTTGCTGGTGAGATCCTGGAGTCCACCGGCATACCCGCGGATGCGGGGCCGGAATACAGCGCGCATGCGCAGCGCGTGCGTGCCCGGTTGGCCCTGTGCGACTGGCCCCCGCTCACGGACGAGGAAGCCGCGTTCGTGGAGAGCCCCGCCGCGCTGGTGCACTGGGCGCCGGTCGTCGACGACCTCAAGGCCCTCGACGAGGACATCGTGCGCAATTCGATCCGGTTTCGTTGGCATGAGGTCCGAAGCGATCTGAGTCGCAACCTGGATCCGGCGGCAGTCATGGGCTCTGCCGACTAGTTGTTTGGACGGCCGATGCTAGTCCGTGCAATTTGCCCGAACCACTGGGGGAAACCCTAGATTTCCGCGCTGCACCGCAGCACGGTGCTGCAGTGCATTATGTGCCGGGATCCTGCATCATCAGCTGCACCAGCCCCGCCACCGAATCCGCGCCCATCTTCTCCATCACCTTGGCGCGATGAAATTCGACCGTCTTCACGCTGATCGCCAGCTCGTCCGCGATCAACTTGTTCAACTTGCCCTCGACCACGCGCTGCATGACTTCGCGCTCGCGCTCGGTGAGCGTGGCGATGCGCTCGGCGAGCTGCGAGCGGCGCATGCGGCGCTCGCGCAGCTGCGCATGGCGCTCGAACGCGCGCTGGATGATGGCGAGCACGTCGCGGTAGCTGAAGGGCTTCTGGATGAAATCCACCGCACCGCCCTTCAGGGCGCTGACCGCAGTCGGCACGTCGCCATGGCCGCTTACGAATACGATGGGGATCTCGACGCCCTCGCGCTTCAGGTACTCCTGCAACTCAAGGCCGCTCATGCCGGGCAGCCGCACGTCGAGCAC
>CBDDRM010000113.1:0-14903 GCA_965233135.1 uncultured bacterium
CGCCATTGCGCTGGGCGAGGGGTTGAAGTTCGTCTATACCGGAAACGTGCACGACCCGGCGGGCGGCACAACGAGCTGCCCTGGATGCGGCGCGAGCGTGATCGTTCGGGATTGGCATCGCATCCTCGCCTATCGCATTGCCGCTGATGGCCGGTGCAACCAGTGCGGCACGGCCATCGCGGGCCGCTTCGGCCACTTCGACAAGCCCTTCGGTCCGCGACGCATCCCCGTGTCCATCGTCGCCTGACTCCGTAACCATTTCGACTACTCGTGCAAGGCCGCCGGTGCATGCCCGCCCGAAGGTTCTGCGGATGGTGACGCGCCGGCCTGCGCCCCATTGCGTTCGGCGGCCTGCACCGTATTGGCCAGCAGCATGGTGATGGTCATGGGCCCTACACCACCCGGAACCGGGGTGATATAGGATGCCTTTTGCTTCGCGCTTTCGAACTCCACATCCCCGACGAGCTTGCCGTCGGGCAAGCGGTTGATGCCGACATCGACGACGACCGCGCCGGATTTGATCATATCGCCGGTGATCATGTTGGGCTTGCCGGTAGCAACCACCAGGATATCGGCCATGGAGGTGTACTGGCGCAAGTCGCGCGTCTTCGAAGTGCAGATCGAAACCGTTGCGCTTCGCGCGAGCAGCATCAATGCCATCGGCTTGCCCACGATGTTGCTGCGGCCGATGACCACGGCATTCTGCCCTTCGATCGCGATGCCGTAGTAATCGAGCAAGGCCATCACACCGAACGGCGTGCACGGCGGAAAAACCGTTCCGCCAGTCACCAGCGCGCCCAGGTTGTACAGATGGAATCCATCGGCATCCTTGTCAACACGGATAGCCTCCAGAACCTTGTTGTTATCGATATGCGGCGGCAGCGGAAGCTGCACGAGAATGCCGTGTATGTGCGCACTTGCGTTCAGCTCGGCGATCTTGTCGAGAACGGTCTGCTCGGTGACGTCGGCGGGCAAGTGATGCAGTTCCGAGTGCAGGCCCATCTCCCGGCACGCCTTGACCTTATTGCGCACATAGACCTGCGAGGCAGGGTTATCGCCCACCAGCATGACCGCAAGTCCCGGCGTGATGCCCTGCTGCTTCAGCGCGTCGGTGCGCAGTTTCCATTGTGCGCGGATCGCCCTGGATACCGCCGTGCCGTCCATGAGCTTGGCGCTCACGAGTTGCCCCTTTGTACGGCCGGTGTGGAAGAACGGAAGTGGATAAGACGCTTGATGTCAGAGCAGCCGGAACGATCCCTCATTCGCCGTCCCTTGCGCGCTCGAGCTGAGCAAGCGTCGAGTAAAACACCGGTCCGCGTCCCATGTCGGATTCGCGCTGACTGGTCAGCGCATTGATGTTGACGCCACCGCGCATGCGCGATCCCTGCAACTGTTTCTGTGCGCCAATGACACCCGGCAGCAGACCCTCGACGATCAACGCGTGTCCGAAGGTTTCGCCTCGGTCGTTGAACAGGCGGCAGTAGTCGCCGGTCTCGATGCCCCGCGCCTGCGCGTCCTCGCGACTTACTTCGAACGTCGAGCGCGCCAGCATTTCTTGCAGACGCGGCACATGCTGGAAACTCGAGCCGATGAAATGATGCGTTGCCGAACTGATGACCTGCAGTGGAAAGCGCTGCCTGGCCTCGATGCTTTCGAAACCTTCCTTCTCGGGCAAATGCATCGGCAGCGGATCGACGCCCATTTTCGCCAGGGTCTCGGAGTAGATTTCAATCTTGCCCGACGGCGTGGGCCACTTGCCGCTGTTGACGCCCCAGCGGCGCGGCGAATCGACGCTGGCCCTCGCCCAGCCGTCGCGTTTGAGGCTCTCATAGGAAATGCCCTCGAACAGAGGATTGACTTGCGGATCGATCAGTTCGCGGATCATTTCCTCATCGGTCTGCGAAAAACAAGGGTCGTCATACCCCATCGCCTGCGCCAGCCGGCGGAACATCTCCTGGTTGTCGAGGCTCTCGCCCTGCTTCTCGATCGCCTGCTCGGACAATGTGTAGTAGTAGTTACCATAAGCGGGCAGCAGATCGATGTGCTCGAGCGCCGTGTCTGCGGGCAGGACTATGTCGGCATAAGACGCCGTGTCGCACCAGAAAGTGTCATGTACCACCGTGAACAGATCCTCGCGGGCCAGTCCTTTGCGGGCCGCAACCGTATCGGGAACGCAGTTTGCCGGATCCGAACTCCAGCAGAAAAACGCCTTGATCGGAGGGTCGAGATGATTGAGCGCGTCGCCGAGCTGGATCATGTTGATGCTGCGCGGCGTGCGGCCTTCGAGCAGATAAGTCCCTTGTAACTGGCGCAGATCCACGCGCCGCATTTCCCCGCCGGTGGACATGCATACGCCTCCCTTGCCCCCCATGGCACCGGTGACCACGGGCAACAATTTGATCGCGCGCGTCATCATTCCGCCGTTGTCGTGGCGCTGGATGCCCCAGTTGACCCGTATGAAGGACTGCTTGGTACCGCCATAGAGCAGCGCCAGCTTCTCGATATCGGCTGCAGGGATCCCGGTGATCGCCTCCACGCGCTCGAGCGAATACTCCGGCAGGCGCTCGCGCAATTTGTCCCAGCCCACGGTATGGCGCTCGAGGAACGCCTGATCGTGCAGCCCGCGCTCGACGATGATTTTCATCATGCCCAGGGCCAACGCCGCATCGGTGCCGGGACGCGGCTGGATGTGCCAATCTGCAAAGCCGGTGGTGCGCGTCACGCGCGGATCGATGGCGATGATCTTCGCGCCATTCTCGCGCGCGGCGTTCACGAATGGCATGGCATGCACGCCCGTGGAGACCAGGTTGGTTCCCCACAGGATCACCACTTCCATCTGCGGCAAGTCTTCGATGTTGGCGTCGCCAACACGACCGAAGGTATGCATCTCCGCCGCGGCACCGGCGGCCGTGCAGATGGTGCGCTCGAGCCTTGCGGCACCCATTTTGTTGAAGAAGCGCTCGCCCATGCCGAGAAACCCCAGCATGCCAAGGGTGCCTGAATAGGAAAAGGGCTGTACCGCCTCTGCCCCATGCTCGGCGATGATCGACTTCAACCGTCCGGCGATCTCCTTTAGCGCTTCATCCCAGCCAATACGGGTGAACTTCGCTCCGGGGCCCTTGGGGCCGATGCGGCGATGCGGGTAGAGCACGCGCCTGTCGTTATAGACCAGATCAAGGTAGTTATTGACCTTGCTGCAAAGATAGCCGCGCGTGACCGGATGCGTCGGGTCGCCTTCGACCTTGATGGCGCGCCCGCTTTCCTTGTCCACGGTCACTCGCATCGAGCAGCCATCCGGACAGTCATGCGGACATGCCACGCGCGCCACGCGCACGCGGCTGGAAACTCCAGATTCGTCGATTACGCCCATGATCGCCTCGCTCGATGCATCTTTCTGCGATATTGTAACGCCCCGGTCGTCCTTCCT
The DNA here is from genome assembly GCA_965233135.1 of uncultured bacterium. Lineage (GTDB taxonomy): Bacteria > Pseudomonadota > Gammaproteobacteria > Burkholderiales > JACQAP01 > JACQAP01. The sequence continues at coordinate 3,428 of CBDDRM010000113.1, forward strand.
GCACGTTTACGATTTTTCCGCCCGATGAGGTGATGTTCATGCACTTGCGCGCCTTGCTGTTGCTTCCGATCGCCATGCTCCTGCCCGTGGCGGGAGTCGATGCCAGATTAGTCAAACTCGAAGTGGCCAAGCGAGAAGTCGTTGCTGGCGGCATGGCATTCGGCGACGCCGGCGCCTACGAGAAACTGAGCGGGCGCGCATGGTTCGAAATCGACCCGTCGCTGGCCAGGAACAAAGCCGTATTCGACATCGACCGCGCCCCGCTCAACGCCCAGGGCAAAGTTGAGTTTTCCGCGGACATGGTGATTCTCAAACCGGTGGAGCTGGGACGCGGATCGGGCACTCTTTTCTTCGAAGTCAATAACCGGGGGCGCAAAGTCTCATTCGGCCGCATGCACGACACGGCGGCCGAGGCGAACATGAACAACCCGATGACGGCGCAGGATTTCGGCAACGCTTTCCTGATGAAGCGCGGTTACGTGATGGCCTGGGTTGGCTGGGGCGCGGATATCGCCCCGGGCGATCATCGTCTGACCGTCACGTTTCCTGTCGCGCAGGAAAATGGCAAGCCGGTGTCGGAGCGCATACTGACCGAGTTCTCCGACCGCAATTTCAATGGCGGCAAACCAACGTCGCTGCCGTTGTCGGGCAATGCGGCATTTCATTCGTTCCACGCCACGTCCACCGACAAGACGCAGGCTCAGGCGGAGTTGTTCATGGTGGCAAGCGATTCGCCCCGGCCCAGCGGTCCTGACATCCCGCGCGGGGATGCGGTGCCGGATGACCAATGGGCATTCGCCGATTGTCCGGACGGCTGGCCCGGCAAGCCGAGCACCGGGCATATCTGCCTGCGCGACGGATTCCGCAACGACCGCAATTATCATCTTCTGTATCGCGCGACGGGGTCCCCGGTGATGGGCCTGGGTTATGTCACCACGCGCGATTTCGTTTCATTTCTGAAGAATGACGCGAAAGATGCCGCGGGCAATGCCAATCCGGTATTCGGCGTCAAGACCGCGCTTTGCCAGGGCATTTCCTCCTCGGGCATGTACCTGCGTGATTATCTTTATCAGGGGTTCAATGTCGACGAACAGGAGCGGCGAGTCTGCGAAGGCATGCACATTCATGTGGCCGGCGTGCAGAAGCTGTTTCTGAACTACCGCTTCGCACAGCCCAATCCATTCACGCAGCAACACCGCGAACGCTATGTTCCGGACACCAATTTCCCGCGCCAGTATGCGGTGCGGGTCAATCCGTTCACGCGGGTGCCCGACGGCATCCTCAAACGGCCGACCACCGATCCGCTGATCATCCATACCGATACTTCGAATGAGTACTGGCAGTTCCGCGCTTCCCTGACCGGCGCCAGCGAAGGCGGCAGCATGGACTTCAACGGCTCTTCCAAGGTCAGACGCTATTTGCTCTCCAGTCTGCAGCACGGCGGTTTCAGGCACGACGCGCCCAACCGCGGCATCGCCGACAGACAGTGCGAACAGATGACCAATGTCACGCACCCGGGCGCGTTACTGCGCGCGCTCGTGGTCGCACTCGACGAGTGGGTGAAGAGCAACGTCGCACCGCCGGAATCGCGCGTGCCGAGAATCGCCGACAAGACCCTCGTCGCGCCGGTCGATCTCAAGCTGCCGAAGATCCCGGGGCTGACTTATGAAGGCTTGCATAACGGCTCGGGCGATCGCGATTTCGGCCCGCGTGTCACCGGCAACTCCGGGGTCATCGATCTGCTGATTCCTCGAACGGTTGCGCCCCACACTGTGCTGGTGCCGCAGGTAGACGCCCTGGGCAACGATGTAGCCGGTATTCGCCATCCCCTCGTCGAAGCTCCGGTCGCGACACTGCTGGGCTGGAATACGCGCACGCGCGAGTTCGGCGGACCGGATCTGTGCGATCTGCTGGGCTCGACGCTCCCGCTGGCGAGAACGCGCGCCGAAGCGCAGCAGCGAAACGATCCGCGGCCCTCGCTCGAAGAACTTTACGGATCCCACGACGGCTATGTGGCCAAGATCTCCGAAGCCGCCCGTCGCCTGCAGGCGCAGCGCCTGTTGTTACCCGAGGATGTCGACCTGATCATCCGGGATGCGGAAACCTCGGCCGTGTTGCGCTAGGCGCATACCACCAGCCGCGGCGCGACTCGACGTAGCAGCCCGAGCGCGGTTCGAACTCCGGACGCGTTGCTGTTGTCCGATCGGCACGACCGACCACATGCGCCCGATCTTGCGCGGTAAGTAAGAACTTGACCATGCTGCCGACTGCCCTTCTTGCTGCGCTGCGCCGTCTGGCGCTCTGGCTGCTGTGGGGTCTCGCTGCGTTCGTCGTCGCGCTGCTGCTCGTCTTTGTGTACGTCACATTCGTCGGCATCACCGTCGATGCGTCTATTCTGCGCGCTCGCGTGGCGCAAGCCTTCAGCGACAGCATCGGCCGGTCCGTGCGCCTCGAGGGCGCCATGGAGATCGAACTGTCTGCAACTCCAAAACTCAAGGTAGGCGGACTGCACGTAGCCAATGCGCCAGGATTTGGCACAGAGGATTTCGCCAGCCTCGGCGAGGCGCGCCTCGCACTCGATCTGTGGCCTTTACTGTTCAACAAGCGGCTGCATATCGACGAGCTTGCCGGCAACGATGTGCAGATTCGTTTGCAACTGCGAGCCGACGGCAGCAACAACTGGACATTCACACGCCCCTCGCGCGCTGCCAGCGCACAGGTGCCTGCGGCCTCGCGGATCAACGCCGATCAGGCTTTTGCATTGCTCGATATCCAGAAAATCTCGCTCGAGAAAATGCTCGTGAGCTATACGGGCCCCGACGCCAAACCCCACTTCTTCAGTTTGAACGCGCTGACGGCGCGATCCCCCTCCGGCGAGCCGCTGAGCATGTCGCTCAACGGCGCGGTCGAACAGACGTTCCCCTATAGCCTGGAATTCACCGGTGGGCCGCTCGCCGATCTGGCAAGCGACAAACCCTGGCCGGTTCAATTCACGCTGCGCTTCCTCAGTTCCACTCTGACTGTCAATGGTCATGTCAACGGGGCGAGCGGCCACCTGACTTTCGGGCTTGGCACCGAGAACCTGATCGAGATCGGCCGATTGCTACAGACCCGCATGCCCGACGTGGGTCCCAGCGGCATTGCGGCCACCGTGGATTTCAATCCGCAACGCCTGGTGCTGACCCAACTGGCCGGCGCCATGGGCAATACTTCCCTGAGCGGCGACCTCGATTTCGATAACACCGGTGACAAGCCGAAACTCACCGGATCGCTCATCCTGCCCACGCTGGATCTGCGGCCGTTTCTGGACGGGGCTCCAGCGTCCACTGAACCCAGCGCTCCGCCGCCCAACCTGGCGGACCTTTATCGACGCCTGTCCGCGGCCACGTTCAGCCTGAAGCGCATGAACGATGCCGATCTTGATCTTATGCTGGGCGTGCGGCGCTGGCTCAGCCTGCCCGGAGACGTACATGACGTAACCTTGCATATGAAATTGAAAGACGGCGTGTTACAGGCTCCCCTGCTGGCCCAGGTTGCGGGCGTGGCGTTGTCGGGAAAGGTAGAAGCCGCGGCCGACGCGGCCGAACCCCGCTTCAACATGCAACTCGGTACGCGTGATTCGGATTTGGGCGGGCTCGCGGAATTGCTGACCGGCGCGCGCGGCATCCGGGGTCGGCTCGGCCGCTTCGACTTGCGCCTCGCCGCGCGCGGGGACACCGGCGCCGAGTTGGTCCGCAGTCTCGATGTGAGCCTCGACGTACAGCGGGGCCGATTCAGCTACGGCAACAGGGAAGGCGAACGCCCGGTCGAGTTCGCTCTGGACAAGCTCGCCCTGAAACTGCCCGCAGGCAAATCGCTTCGTGCTGACATGAACGGCGATCTGCTCGGCCATGCTTTTCGCGGGCAGCTTGGCTCCGCGCCCCTCGAAACGATCATGCTGCAGGGCCGCGCGCCGTTCGATCTGTCGCTGCGTTCCGGTGCAGTGCGCGCGCGTGTCAATGGCGATCTGGAAACGGTGTCGAATGCGGACGGCCCGGACGTCAGGTTTGACGTCGTCGCGCCTCGGGCCGGCGAACTGGCAAGCTGGTTCGGATTCAAACCCGGCGCCGAGGTGCCGGCAGCACTGTCGGGCAAGGTCACGTTGCGCGCCTCGGCGTGGAAACTCGATGAGCTGGTAGCGAAGCTGGGCCGCACGACGCTGCGCGCGAATGTGTCGCGAACACTGGTTCCGGGCAGACCACTGGTCCAGGTACGTCTCGCCGCCGAGCAGATCGACGTAAAGGAACTCGAAGGGTTACTGCCCGAGGCCCGGAAAAAATCCACCGCCCCGGAGAGGCCCCTTCTCGACATTCCACTGCTGCCGCAGGAGATCGACCTGAGCGATACGGACATCAGCGTGCGCGTGACGCGTTTCGCCGGCGCCCCGGTGGAAATGCGCAGCCTCGCGTTCGATGGCCGCATTCGCGACGGATTCATGCATCCTTCGCCGTTCTCCGTGAACATTTCGAATACCGACCTGACAGGCGCAGTCCTGACGGATTTACGCGGGCGGGAACCCACCGTGCGCCTCTGGCTCTACGCGTCCAGCATCGATGTCGGCCGGCTGCTGCAGAAACTTGGCGTGGTCAAAGACCTCGATGCCACGTTCGGCGACTTCAGTATCAATCTTATTGCCCGATCCAGCCGCCTCGGCGACATGCTCGAACGCTCCGAATTCATCGGTTCGATCGGAGGCGGGCGCATCGTATTGCGCGATCCGAATACGAAGGCTACTGCGCGCATCGGCCTGGAACGAGGCGAGCTGCGTGCAGCTCCGGGGCAGCCGCTCAAATTGACGCTGAACGGCGCGCTCGACGAGGTGCCCATCGCGATCAAGTTCGATACGGCGCGCGCTTACCAACTGGCGAATCCCGCAATGCCGCTGCCTTTCACGCTGAATGCTACAGGTGCCGAGGCCAGCGTGACGCTTTCCGGAAGCATCGCACGTCCGATTGGCAGTGATGTCCGACTCGCTCTGCAGGCAAACGGCCGGCGATTCGACACGTTGAACAAGCTCGCGCGCACCGAGTTGCCCCCATGGGGGCCCTGGTCGGCCGCAGGAAAATTTCGCATGTCACCTGCCGGCTATGAGATAGACGACCTGCGCCTGCAGGTCGGCGCCAGCGTGCTCAATGGCGAAGGCCGCCTGGAAACCGCCAGTGGGCGGCCGCGCGTCAACGTCGCGCTGAGTGCCCCGATCATTCAGCTTGACGACTTCAGGTTTGCCGACTGGTCGCCGTTCGAGAAAAATCCCGGCGATGCGAAGACCCCGGCCACCGCCGACGATGTACGGCGCAAGGCGGCCGCGGCGAGCGATGACGCCCAGAAGCTGTTGAGCCCGGAAATGCTGGGGCGTCAGGACGCGACGCTGGACGTCGCGGTCGAACAGGTATTGTCCGGAAAGGACAAGCTCGGCAGCGGCCGGCTCAAGGCAAAATTGCAAAACGGCCGCGCCGACATCGGCCCGCTCGAGGTCAATATGGTCGGGGGGTCGGCGAAACTGTGGCTGGGCTACGAGCCCACTGAGCGCGACGTCAATGTGGATCTGCGCATCGACGTACAGAAGTTCGACTACGGCGTGCTGGCGCGACGTATCAAGCCTGAAAGCGATCTGCGCGGCAGCTTCAGCCTGAAGATGGACGTCGCTTCGCGCGCGCGCTATCTATCGGAGATCCTGCGGCACGGCAACGGGCTGATCGAGTTTGCCGTGTGGCCCCAGAACCTGAAGGCGGGCATATTCGACGTGTGGGCAGTCAACGTGCTGGTTGCGTTGGTGCCGGTACTGGACCCCGGCAATGCATCGAAAGTCAACTGCGCGATCGGACGTTTCGACTTGCGCGACGGCAAGCTCGTCGAGCGCACGATTCTGCTGGACACTTCGAGGATGCGCGTCGTGGGTGCCGGCGAAGCCGATTTTGCGCGCGAGAAATTCCAGCTGCAATTGCGCCCACAGGCGAAAAAGGCCCAGTTCCTGAGCCTCGCCACTCCCATCCAGGTCAGTGGACCGTTTGACGATTTCAAGATCGGAGTTGCCCCGGGCGACATTCTCGGCACGGTCGCGCGGCTGGCAACCTCGATTTTCTGGGTGCCGTTGCAGAAACTCGCAGGCAAGAAACTTCCGGCTGACGGCGCTGATGTGTGCTATCCGACTTTGGCCGAAATCGTTCCCGCCCCGATGCGCTGACCGACCAGCGCAGCAACTGCCAAAACGACAAGGGCACCGCAAGCGGTGCCCTGTCCTGGCGACCTGGCGTGCCAGATCAACTGCGTGCAAGCATCGGCAGATGACGCAGCAGTTCCAGTGCGCGCTGCAACTGGCAGTCGGTGCGCATCGCCGAAAGCAAGGCGTTCGGCGCAACCGCTGTTTCGACTGCGGTTATGCCGCATACACCGACATCGGGCGTGGCCGTCGCGGTATGCGCGGCCGGTCTGATTCCTTCGACCGTGTCGATCGCCGCCTGATCGATGATCTTGTCCGGGGTCAGGCCCTTGCCCTGGATACGATAACCGTTGGGCGTGAAATAAAGCGCCGTGGTGAGCTTGAGCGCGGCGCCATCGGCGAGCGGCACCAGCACCTGCACGGAGCCCTTCCCGAAGGTCTGGGTGCCCACGATGGTCGCACGGCGGTGATCCTTGAGCGCACCGGCCAGAATCTCCGCCGCCGAGGCAGAACCGCCATTGACCAGCACGACCAGCGGCAGATGCTTCAGATCGTTTTCCAGCATCTCATCGCTGCCGGCAGACACGGCCGGCTTGTCGCTGGTGCGCAGCCGCATGCGTGAATCGGCACTCTTGGCTTCGGTATAAACCACCAGCGAGTCGGCCGGGAGGAATAGCGAGGATACGGCCACGGCCGACTTCAGTAATCCGCCGGGATTGTCGCGCAGATCGATCAGCAGGCCCTGCAGATCGCCGCGACTCTGCCGATGCAGCCCGCGCAACGCGGTACGCAAGGAACCGGCCGTGCGCTGATCGAAATGCGTGATCTTGACGTAGCCATGTCCCGATCCGAGCAAGGCGGATTTGACACTTCGGCTCTGGATGATCGCGCGCTTGAGCGTGAGCACGCGCGGGCCTGCGTCTCCCTTGCTCAACACGGTCACGTCGATCATGCTGTCGGGTGCGCCGCGCGCACGCTGGATCGTCTGTTCCAGCGTCAAGCCCTCGACACTGGTGTCGTTCAGCCGCGTGATCAAGTCACCGGCCTTGATGCCTGCCTGGGAAGCCGGCGAGTCCTCGAATGTCGAGAGCACGCGCACCAAACCGGCTTCCATGCCGACTTCCATGCCCAGCCCGCCGAACTTGCCGCTGTTTTCCTGGCGCAACTCCTGGTAGGCGGCCGGATCCAGATAATCGGAAAAAGGGTCGAGCCCTTGCAGGATCCCGCGGATGGCATCGCCGACGATTTTCTGATCATCGACCGGCCCTACATACTTCCCCTTGATCTGGTTGATGACCTCGGACAGGGCACGCAGTGCGGGATCCTGGACCGCGGGCTCGGACCCCGCGATGCAAGCATTGGAAAATGCAAACACCAAAAAAACATAACCGCATAACCGGCGCAGGGCGCTTTGCCATTTGCTGCTGATTTGGCCCGGTGCATCGCCCGCTCGTTGAGCTGTGAAACCAATTACTCCATTCAACGTTGTTCTCCAGCGATTTCGTCCGAGGCATTCTACGTAATACAGCGAACACCCTAAAGCTTTTGTGTATTTCTTTACGTCGCCGTAGGGCGACACCTACAGCGATAAATGCGCTGCGGCAGAACCGAAAAACGGCTACAAAGCTCTGAAAACGCGTGGAAAAAAGAAAGGCGCTAAGACCTTGGGGGCAACTGCGTGCTTACATTTTTTACAAATTCTGACGCGCGGCGGACGCCTCTGGTATTCGTGGCGATCAGGAATACCTGATGTTGTAAGGGGAATATTGCGCCGGGGCGCGTAGAACGCGCGTTCACCTCGACGGGCAGCGGTCGTTCAGGACGCTACAAGGAACAGGATGCGGGAGATGCGAGAGATGCGGGAGATGCGGGCTCCCGCGCAGCACCCAGCCCTCGCTTGGAAGCGAGGCGCGATAGGCACCCCGTACTGGTCAGGCTTAACGACTTAGCGCGGCAACGGCGATGGGCAATTCGATACCGTGGCGGTTGTGGGCCTTCAGGGGATAGGTCGGCCTCGCGGATTTGTCCTCGTAGTAGGGCATCATTTGCGGGACCAGTTCGGACAACGTTTCCATACGCTTGACCGGCGCAGGATGCGTGGAAAGAAAATCAACACGGGATTTGCCATCGCCGCCGCCTACCTTGGCCATTTTGTCCCACAACGTGACGGCGGCGCGCGGATCGTAGCCTGCCTTGGCTGCCAACTCGATGCCGATGCGATCGGCTTCGGATTCCGCCGTGCGGCTGTTCGGAAGCTCCAGCGCGACTACTGCGGCGGCCTGGGCCCCGGTCAGGGTCAGGCCCGCATACTTGCTGTCCTGTTGCGTCATCGCCAATGCACCCAGGCCTGCCTGCATCGCAAGCGCTCGCGACATTCTTTCCGCCGTGTGTTTGGCCAGCGCATGCGAAATCTCGTGACCCATGACTTGTGCCAGCTCGTCGTCGGTTGCCTGCAGTTGCTGGATAAGGCCCGTGTAGATGGCCATCTTGCCGCCGGCCATGGCCCACGCATTGACCGTCTTGGGATCGTCGATGACCTTCAGGCGCCAGTCCCAGTCCTTCGTCTCCGGCCGGTATTTGATTGCTTGGGCAATGATGCGACTGGTGATCGCATGAACGCGTGCGACCGTTGCCGGATTGTTGTCGATCTTTCCCTGCTTTGCGAGCGGATCCAGCATGGCGGTGTAGGCTTCCTTCGACTCACTGATCGCCATGTCTTCCGACACCAGCATGAGTTGCTTTCGGCCGGTGACCGGATTGGATTGACAGCCGGACAGCCCGAGTATTGCCACGATGAATGCAGTAATGATTCGCGTCATGATGGAAGCGCTCCTTGTGTCGTTGGAGTGAACCACTGACTGATTCGTTCCATGCCGGCATTCTTTGTCGGCACCCCCGCAGCCCGCACGGGCCACGGGACGCATGCGAGCCGCTCGATTCGGGGCTGTTCAGCCGTACAGGCGGCTGTGGCGGGGTACCTTGGCCATCAGGTATTCCATCTGGTCCTGCAGGATGCGGCGATTCTGCAGGATCAGATGTTCATACCGGTTGGGCACGTACGGCGTGTATAGCAGCGGCATGCCGGCTTCCTCGGGGGTGCGTCCGCCCTTGCGGATGTTGCAAGAGCGGCACGCGGTCACCACGTTCATCCAGCGGTCGCGCCCATTCAGATAAACCGGAATCACATGGTCGCGGGACAGATCGCGGTCCTTGTACTGGCTTCCGCAATACGCGCACATGTGCCGGTCCCGGAAGAACAGGGACGTGTTGGACAGATGAGGCTCGGTATGGTGATCCTTGACGAAGTCGACGGCGCCTTTGATGGCGATGATGCTGTGCGTGGAAAGTTCGGAGCGCTTTCCGGTCAGCCTGCAGATACCGCCGCGATAAGTCGCGACGGGTTCGCCGATCGACCATGCGACCATGCGTCTCGCATAGTACGAAATGGCTTCCTCGACCATCAGCCACCGGCTGGGAACGCCGGCCATATCCACCGCCAGAACCAGTGCCAACTCCGCTCTCCCGACTGATGCCGGAAGCGGGCAGCGTGCTCGCTTCGGCTTTCGACCGGCTGCAGGCCCGGAACCGCGTATCGGGCTGCAACACGGCACTTCGCGGAGTATAGCCGCAAGAAAAGCGACTTTGGAAGTCGTCTGGTGAGCACTCCCGGGGTTACCGGGCAGTTTCGATGCTCAGGCGCTTAGCGAGACCTTCTGAATGGTGATGGCGTTGACCGGGCAGACAGACTCACATTGCCCGCAACGAATGCACTGGGTCTGATCGATCCACAGGCGGTTGTAATAAATGGAATCGGTCTTGCCTTGTTCGATGCGGTGGTGCCCGGTTATGCGGCCGTCGGGCTCGCGAATCAGCGACGCGATCTCGACGATGCAACCCGCCACCGGCTTGACCTTGATGCATTCGTCGCAAAGCACGCATTTTTCGTCGACGATCTCGAATTTATAGTGGCACAGGTAGCAGCGCGAAGCTTCCTCCCTCGCGATCGCGCCGGGGTACCCGGTTTCGACTTCCACCTCCAGCTTTCTGGCCGCTGCGGCCAGGGTCGGCATCGGATGGATCGGGATGACGTTCATTGCGGGCGTTCGCCCGGTGCCCTGACCGCCGGGCACCTTGGTCTGGAAAGGCCTACCGATCACGGCGCGCGGCGACACGCCCGGCGCCCCGCCCAGCCACGCGTCGACCCGACGCGCGGTTTCGCGAGCGTGACCGATTGCCTGGATCAACGTGCTTGCGCCCAGGGCAAAATCGCCGGCCGTGAATAAATTGGGCAGCGCGGTATGGTGCGCCCTGCCGCCCGCCAGCCAGCCATCGTTGCCAACCAGCGCGCGCTGTAACGCGGTGTCTATCCAGGCCGTTTGCGGAAACTGGCCGGTTGCCAGAATGACGCTATCGGCACCCAGGTCGAGCTCCGAATCCGGAATTGCGACCGGCGTACGCCGTTCACCGCTACTGCCATCACCGGCACGGGTACGCACGAAACGCACCCCGGTCACCCGGTCTTGCTCCCCGAGAAAACGTACCGGCGAGCAATTCGTTTCCAGGCGCCCGCCTTCCTCGATCATCTCCTCTACTTCGCCGGGCAAGACCACCATGTCCTCGCGCGAACGCCGGTATACGACGCTGACTTGCGAGCCGAGCCGCAGTGCCGTGCGCGCGCAATCCATCGCGGTATATCCGCCGCCGATCACGAGCACCCGCGCGCCGATTTCGCGGCGCCCGAATTCGTTGACCTGCAAAAGAAACGACAATCCGTGTTCGATGCCATGCAGTGAGTTGCCCGGCAGATCGAGCATGTTGGGGCGCAACGTGCCCGCCGCCATGACCACGGCGTCGAACTGCGTCGACAATTCAGCCAGGGTCACGTCGACACCGACGCTGATACTGCATCGGATCTCGACGCCAGTGGCCGCTACCTGCTCGACTTCGCGCGCGATGATGGCGCGGGGAAGCCGGAACGCCGGAATGCCCTGGTAGAGCATCCCTCCGGGCTTGTCATGCTGGTCGAAAACCGTGACGCGATGTCCGGCCAGCGCGAGTTCACGCGCCGCCGTTAGCCCCGCGACGCCTGCCCCCACGATTGCAACAGTCTTGCCGCCCGGGGAGCGTCGCGGCTGAAGCACCACCGGCGCTGCCTGGCCGAAATCCGCCGCCGAGCGCTTGGAAAAACAAATGGCGACCGGCTCGCCATTGCCCTCCCAGCCGTGACGACAAGCATCCTCGCAGGGTCGCGAACACACACGGCCCAGAATCGCAGGA
>CBDDRM010000114.1:0-9167 GCA_965233135.1 uncultured bacterium
AGCTTCTTCGCAGGACAGGCGCCCTCCCGCCTCCAAGAACTGAAGACAAAAGAACCGGGCGATAACCCTTACCCATTCCCGCGCAGCGCCTCAAAACCACGAAGCACCCACACGCATCGGCTGTTCATATTGTTAAAGAGCGACGCCCCTAGATTGCGGCGGCCGTTTCCGGCGAAGGGCGCATTATACGGATCGAATTCCGCGGGTCAACACTTTTCGGGGTGTTTTGCCGTCAGAAGCGCGCAACCGACACTTGCCGCACCGCGATTGCGCGAGAAACGCCGTCAGGAGATCGTTACGCGCGCGAATTTGCGCTTGCCCACCTGGATGACGAAAGGTCCGCCGGTGGACAATCGCAGCGACTTGTCGCTGACTTTCTCGCCATCGAGCTTCACTCCGCCCTGCTCGATCATGCGTAATGCCTCGGAGGTGCTGGCCGTCAAGTTGGTCTGTTTGAGTATCTGGTAAAAAAGCAAGGGTTCGCCGCCGGCCGACAACTTATGTTCGGGCATTTCATCGGGCACCTGACCTTGCTTGAAGCGTGCCTCGAAATCAGTGAGTGCTTTCTCCGCGGCGGCACGATCGTGAAAGCGAGTCACGATTTCCTGCGCAAAGATCACCTTGATATCGCGCGGGTTGCGCCCCGCCGCGACTTCGTCTTTCCAGTGGCGCAGCGTGGACAGGGATTCGAACGACAGTAGCTCCAGGTAGCGCCACATCAAATCATCGGAAATGGACATGAGCTTGCCGAAGATCTGCTCGGGGCTTTCCGCAATGCCGACGTAGTTCCCAAGCGATTTCGACATCTTGTTGACGCCATCGAGCCCCTCGAGCAAAGGCATCGTCAGGATGCATTGCGCGGACTGACCGTAGTCCTTCTGCAATTCGCGCCCCACCAGAAGATTGAATTTCTGATCGGTGCCGCCGAGTTCCAGATCCGATTTGAGGGCGACGGAGTCGTATCCCTGCACCAGTGGATACAGAAACTCGTGAATGGCGATCGACTGACCGGTGCGGTAGCGCTTGCCGAAGTCGTCGCGTTCGAGCATGCGCGCCACGTTGTATCGCGCTGCCAGCCTGATCATATCGACGGAAGTAAGCTTGTCCATCCATGTCGAATTGAAGGCCACTTCCGTTTTCTGAGGATCGAGAATCTTGAACACTTGTGCCTGATAGGTTTTGGCGTTCTCTGCGATCTGCTCGCGCGTCAGGGGTGGACGCGTTGCATTCTTTCCGGTCGGGTCGCCGATCATGCCGGTGAAATCTCCTATGAGGAAGATGACCTGATGACCAAGATCCTGGAGCTGTCGCAGTTTGTTTATGAGCACTGTATGACCCAGATGCAGATCCGGCGCCGTTGGATCGAATCCGGCCTTGATGCGCAGCGGCCTCCCGGACGCGAGTTTGTCGGCAAACTCCGTCTCGACGATCAATTCGCTGCAACCGCGTTTGACTATTTCCAGTTGTGCTGAGATATCCATGTTTGAATGTGTTTGTAACGGCCGTTACAGCCGGAGCACCACCGATCCGCGCTGGAACACTAGTTGCTGATGCCGGGTGACGTTGCGCGGAGGTTTCTGTTAACCTCCGTTTCGAGTCACTAATAAAAAGAGTGCATGTCGTTGAACAAATACGAAATTCTAACGCAAAAGCAGTCACAGGCACCGCGATCTTTGTGGCACCAGTGGCCCGTGGTGGTCGCCATCTTGCCGTTTTTCGGCGTTGTTGCCGCGTTCGGTATTGCACCGGACACAGTTCCGGAACCGGTCGAACTGCAAAACGTAGTCGAGGAAATTGCCCTGCCGGCAGCGCCCATCGCAGCCACGGATGACGCTTATTGGCGCGAAGAGCGCATTCAGCGTGGTGACACGGTCGCTTCGATCCTGTCGAGACTGCACGTCAACGACGCGGACGCACTGGCTTATCTGTTGCAGGCCAAAGACGTGCGTTCGCTGTATCAATTGATACCCGGCCGCACTATTCGCGTCGTCACGACAGCCGAGGGCAGGCTGGAATCTCTTTCCTATGTAAATACCAACGGCCGCCGATTGCACGTTGTGCGCAGCGACTCCGGGTTTTCCTCTTCCGAAGAGCTGCCTCAGACCGAGCAATGGGTCATGCAGAGTTCAGGGGAGATCGAAACTTCCCTGTTTGCCTCCACGGACGCCTCGGGCATCCCGGAAACCGTTGCCTTGCAACTGACCGACATTTTCTCCAGCGACATCGACTTCCATCGCGACTTGCGCCGCGGTGACCGCTTTTCCGTCGTCTACGAAGCATTGGCCGCCGACGGTGAGTTTGTCGGCTTCGGGCGCGTCCTGTCGGCCGAATTCACCAATCAGGGGCACACATACCAGGCCGTCTTCTTCCGCGACAAGCAAGGACGCAGTGGCTACTACACACCGGAAGGACGCAACATGCGCAAGGCTTTCCTCCGGTCTCCGATCGAGTTCTCGCGCGTGACCTCCGGCTTCTCGAATGCCCGGTTTCACCCGGTACTCAAGACCTGGCGCGCTCACAAGGGCATCGACTACGGTGCGCCCAGCGGCACACGGGTAAGAGCCACCGCTGACGGCCTTGTGACTTTTGTGGGTCGCAAGGGCGGCTACGGCAATGTCGTCATCTTGCGCCATCCGAATGGGTATTCGACGTTGTACGCGCACCTCTCGGGGTTCGGTCAGGGTCTGCGTCCCGGTAAGCGCGTCGTTCAGAGCGAAGTCGTGGGCTTCGTGGGTCGCACCGGGCTGGCAACAGGGCCCCATCTGCATTATGAGTTCCACGTCCGCGGCGTGCATGCGAATCCGATGCGTCTTGCACTTCCACCCGGCCCCTCGATCACCGCACAACTGCGGCCGGCTTTCGACGAAGCAACGCAGCCGCTTTTGGCGCGGCTCGACATGCTGCGCAACACCGATCTCGCCCGCCTCGATTGAGCTGGGCGAGGCGGCACTCGGCCGCTCCGCCCAAACACTCGCCTGCTACACTGGGCATCATGGCAAATCCGGATCACTACATCGGTTTGATGTCGGGAACCAGTCTCGACGGCGTGGATTCGGTGTTGCTCCAATTCTCCGCGAATACACAGCGAATCGCCGCTGAATGCTTTACGCCGTTTCCAGAACCGCTGCGCAAGAGATTGCTTGCTCTGCATGAGCCACAAACCGATGAATTGCACGAAGCGGCGCTGCTCGGCAATGAACTCGCCCATCTCTACGCACTCGCGGTCAGCGAACTACTGGCGAAAGCCAGGATGGATCACACGAGCATTCAAGCGATCGGTTGTCATGGCCAGACGATTCGCCATCGCCCTGATGCGGGATACACGATCCAGCTCGGCAACGGGGCCCTGTTGGCCGAATTGACACGCAACATCGTGGTTTGCGATTTTCGCAGCCGCGACATCGCCGCTGGAGGCGAAGGCGCGCCTCTGGTTCCGGCGTTTCATGACGCGATGTTCGCTCACCCTGTCAAACATCGCGTCATAGTCAATATCGGTGGCATCGCCAATCTCACCGATCTTGATTCGGGCAAGGTCCGCGGGTTCGATACCGGTCCTGGCAATATGCTGATGGACGCGTGGATCCAGCATCACCTCGGTGAGGCATTCGACCGCGACGGAGACTGGGCTGCCGGCGGAGAATGCATCGTGACGCTGCTTTCCGCGCTACTCGATCAGGAGTTCTTTCACCGGCCGCCTCCCAAAAGCACCGGCCGCGATTTGTTCAGCCTGCGCTGGCTTACAAAGCAGCTCTCTGGCAAAGAAGCACCGCGCGACGTTCAGGCAACCCTGCTCGAATTTACGGTCATGACCATTGCCAATGCCATCGAGCGTTGGTGCAAAGGCGCGACCGAAATTTATGTGTGCGGGGGTGGCGCTGCAAACGCGACATTGATGGTTCGGCTGGCTGATGCGTTACCCAACGCATCCGTTGCAACGACGGCGAAATTAGGAATCGACCCGGACTGGGTCGAAGCTTGCGCCTTCGGATGGTTGGCGCGTCAGGCCTTGCTCTTGCGCGCAGGCAATCTTCCCTCGGTGACCGGCGCGGCAGGACTGCGGGTTCTTGGGGCGATTTATCCCGCATAGAAACGAAAAGGGCGGCATACATGCCGCCCTCCGCGAACGCCCCACCGGGCCGTTAAGCCGAGAATGAGGAACCGCAGCCGCAAGTGGAACTGGCGTTGGGATTCTTGATAACGAACTGAGCGCCCTCGATGCTCTCCTGATAATCGATTTCAGCGCCTACCAGATACTGATAGCTCATCGCATCGATCAATAACGTAACGCCGTTCTTCTCCATCGACGCATCGTCTTCGTTGGTGTCTTCATCGAAGGTGAACCCGTACTGAAAACCCGAGCACCCTCCGCCAGTGACGAACACGCGCAGCTTGAGGTCGGGATTTCCCTCCTCATCAATCAACTCCTTCACCTTTTTGGCCGCGTTATCCGTAAACAGCAACGGGGACGGCATTTCAGTCACGGCATTCATTGCCTACTCCTGAACTAGCGTGCTTGCATTATCTGGCTCATCCAGCGCCCGGTCAATCGTTGCCGGCGCCCTTGAGGGGCACGATTTTCTGCCCTTTTTCGTCATCCTGATGCACCAATCGCCCTTGTACGACCGCGCCCAACTGGATTTCCAGCGTCCGGTAGTGCACATCTCCTGTGACATTGGACTTGGGTTGCAGTTCGACATATTCGGAGCCGTGAACAGGACCGATTACGGTTCCGTTGATCACAGCATGTGAGACCCTGATCTCCCCTTCAATTTGGGCCTTTTCGCTCAAAACCAAGGTGCTGGGCTGATCGTCCGACGTGGACACGTTGCCACGCACACGTCCATCCACGCGTAATCCGCCACTGAATGCGATATTGCCCTCCACAATGGTGCCCGCGCCTATCAGGCTATCGATGCGATTTTGCGGCTTGGTGGGTTTTGCTCCGAACATATTCACTCCAGCTACGACAAGGTGACGGTTTGCGTCGACACGGGTGTGGGGTTGCCAGTTTCCAACACACGAACCTGCACCTTCTTGATGACGGCGCCAGCAGGTATCAGGAACGTCCCCTCGACACGCTGATAGAACTTGAAGGCCAGATTATACGCCTGGGCTCCATCGGTCTCACGCGGAAGGCTGATAACTTCCGATTTACCGCCTTCCTCGATGTCGATGATGAATTGCAGCCTGCCGCGAAAATCCTTCACGCGCTGCTTGGACTGGGCGATCAGAAGCCGGTAGCGATACTCCCCGGGGAGCGCGTCGGCCTGTACCCGGAAGCGGTTGACGTTGATCGCACCAGCCTCGCCGCCGGAGGCCATCAGTGTCTGAAAGAATGCAAGATCCTCCTTCAGGAGCGCGTTCTCCTCCGCGAGATTGAGGATCTGTCCGGAGAGATTCCTGTGCGTGGCCTGCTCTATCTGCAACTGGCGTTCAGCCGCCGCGATCTCGCGCCGTAACGCAGTGTTTTCACCTTCAAGCCGAGCGTTCTGATCCTGTAAGTGATTCATCTGCCTTTGGGCTTCGCTGTTATCGAATCCCGCGTACTGGCGGCCGAGATCGTAAGTCAACCATCCGGCCAGCAAGACGGCTCCCGCAAGCGTCAGCATCGACAGCCAGCGCCAGTACCACGGCACATGCGTGTGAACTGCAACGCGGGGCGCGGCGATGCCGAAGCGACGTTTGAGCTTTCGGATCAATGTCACGGCAGCAGGGGGACGTGTTCGATCCCCGTGACTTCCGGCAGGCCCAACATCAGGTTCATGTTCTGCACGGCCTGACCAGCAGCACCCTTTACCAGGTTGTCGATGACGGAAAGAATGACGACGGTATCGCCGCCTCCCGGGCGGTGAATGGCAATTCGGCAATCATTCCCACCCCTGACCGATCGCGTATCCGGATGACTGTTTGGGGGAAGCACATCGACGAAGGGTTCGGTTGCGTATCGCTTCTCGTAGAGGCTTTGCACATCCATTGCTCTCGTCATTGTTGCGTAGAGCGTGGCATGTATTCCCCGAATGGCGGGTGTCAGATGCGGTACAAACGTAAGACCGACCTTGCCCCCTGCCGCGCGACTGAGCCCTTGCGAGATTTCCGGCAGGTGCCGATGCCCCGGCACGCCGTAAGCCTTGAAGTTATCTGCGACTTCCGCGAACAGCGTGTGGACTTCCGCCTTGCGCCCGGCCCCGCTGACTCCCGATTTCGCATCGGCAATCAGGCGTGCGATGTCTACCACTCCCGACTCGATCAACGGCAAAAATCCCAGTTGCACCGCAGTCGGGTAGCAACCAGGATTCGCGACCAACCGCGCTTTGGCAATGTGATCACGATTGACTTCCGGAAGGCCGTACACCGCCTCGGCCACCAGATCCGGACTGGCGTGCGTCATGCCGTACCATTTCTCCCATTCCGCAACGTCCTTGATGCGGAAATCTGCCGCAAGGTCGATCACGCGGACGCCGGCCTTCAGAAGCGCCGGCGCCTCCGTCATGGCTACGCCGTTGGGCGTCGCGAAAAAAACGACGTCGCATTTCTCCAGCCCGCCGGCTGCAGGATCCGTGAAATTCAGTCGAATCCGGCGACGCAGGCTCGGAAACATATCCGCCACCGGGGTACCCGCTTCCTTACGCGACGTGATTACCTCCAGTTGCACGCCAGGGTGCGTCGCGAGAATGCGCAGCAATTCCACGCCGGTGTAGCCAGTACCGCCTACGATGCCAATTTTTTTCATTTTCACCAAGTACTTAACACATTTTCAACTTCATCATATCGCCTCGCAAGGCATTCATGCAAACGAAAAAGCCGCCCAAAGGCGGCTTTTTTCGAGGATCAAACGCATTAGCGTTTGGAGAATTGCTTGCGGCGACGCGCCTTGTGCAAACCGACCTTCTTGCGCTCGACTTCTCGGGCGTCCCGCGTGATCAGCCCGGCCTTGCTCAGAGCAGGCTTGAGCGATGCGTCGTAATCAACGAGCGCGCGGGAAATTCCATGTCTTACCGCCCCGGCCTGACCCGACTCACCCCCGCCATCGACATTGATCAGAATGTCGAACGTATCGAGATGGTTGGTCAACACCAGGGGTTGGCGCACCACCATACGGCCCGTCTCGCGCGAAAAGAACTCGTCCACCGGCTTGTCGTTGACAGTGATCTTGCCTTTGCCCGGTTTGATGAACACGCGCGCTACCGCGCTTTTGCGGCGGCCGGTTCCGTAGTTGTACTGGGTTGCCATGTAATTCCTAAACGTTGAGGGGTTGCGGTTGTTGTGCTGAATGCGGATGCTCGGTTCCGGCGTAGACCTTCAGCTTTTTCAACATCGCGTATCCGAGCGGCCCTTTGGGCAACATGCCTTTTACAGCCTTTTCCAATACCCGTCCCGGAAAACGGCCATGCAATTTGGAGAATGTCGCGCTATAGATACCGCCAGGGTACGTGGAGTGCCGGTAATAGACCTTCTGCTTTGCCTTATCACCTGTGACGCGCAGTTTTTCCGCGTTGACGACAACGATGTAATCCCCTGTGTCCACGTGCGGGGTAAAGGTCACCTTGTGCTTCCCGCGCAAACGCTTGGCAATCTCGGACGCCAAGCGCCCCAATACTTTATCCGTAGCGTCGACCACGAACCAATCGCGCTTTACCTCATGTGATTTTGCAGAAAACGTCTTCATGGCGGGATGGTCCGCAGGGGGGCTGATTAACGAAAGCCGCGTAGTGTAGTGGAACGCGCCGTCCCTTGTCAAACCAGCTTTGACCTGGCAAGTTACGGATTCCAAAGTGTTTATGCTCCTGGCCGCAAGACGTTTGCGGCGCGAACCGTAGGGAGCTCCCAAGCAGTCGCAGAGCGCATAAACGCTTTGATGACAAGGCCATTTAGTTAATAATGCGGTTCCCTAAGCAGCTGTATGTAGTTCCCGCCCGTTTCGTTCAATGCGCAAGCTCTGGCTTATCTTCTCTCAGGCAGTAACCATTAGCCTCGCGGCGCTGTTCGTCGTCGTGACTTTGCGACCGGACCTGGTTTCCTGGAAGGGACAAGGCGGCGGCATCGTCACCATACAAGAAGCGACGGACGGCCCCCGCGAGCGCTCGAATCTGTCGTCGTTCAGCCCCGCTGCCTGGAAGGCCATGCCCTCCGTGGTCAATATTTTCACGAGTAAAGATGTCAAGGTGCCGCGCCATCCGTTCATGGATGACCCGTTGTTCCGCCGTTTTTTCGGCGATCAGCTCGATGGCGAAACTCAGCATAGTTCCAGTCTGGGGTCGGGCGTTATCGTGGGTCCCGAAGGTTATATCCTGACCAACCATCATGTGGTCGAAGCGGCCGACGAGATCGAACTTGCCTTGGCCGACGGGCGCAAGACGCCCGCCAAGGTTGTGGGGACGGATCCGGAAACCGACCTCGCAGTGCTCAAGGTCGAACTTGCCGGCCTGCCGGCGGTGACTTTCGGCAACCCTGACAAGCTTTCGGTCGGCGACGTGGTTCTGGCGATCGGCAATCCTTTCGGCGTCGGCCAAACCGTGACCATGGGAATCGTCAGCGCGCTGGGGCGCAGTCATCTGGGTATCAGCACTTTCGAGAATTTCATTCAGACGGATGCGGCGATCAACCCGGGCAATTCCGGTGGCGCGCTGGTCGATGCCGCAGGCAATCTGGTCGGCATCAACAGTGCCATTTATTCTCGCAGTGGTGGCTCGCTGGGAATTGGCTTCGCCATTCCCGCGAATCTTGCCAAACAGGTCATGGAGCAGATCGTGCGCACCGGTGCCGTTACGCGTGGCTGGATTGGCGTGGAAGTTCAGGATATCTCCCCGGACCTGGCCGAATCTTTCAATCTCTCCAATATTCATGGAACCCTGATCGCGGGCGTACTGCGCGGCGGCCCGGCTGATCGGGCGGGAATCAAGCCCGGGGATATCCTGGTCGAGGTGGAATCAAAGGACGTGCTCGACTCGACCAGCATGTTGAATCTGGTGGCAGCGCTCGAACCCGGGAAGCAGGCCACGCTTAAAATCCTGCGTAACCGCAGCGAACTCTCGGTCAAAGTCAACGTGGGCAAGCGGCCCCGCGCCAACCGTCGCAACCAGCTCGAATAAGGTTCGCCCGCGCAACAGGCTGCTTCAGCCGGTCGAGCCTGACTTGGATTCTTCTGTTTCAGGTTTCCAGATCCACTG
>CBDDRM010000115.1:0-21314 GCA_965233135.1 uncultured bacterium
GCCGGGCCTCGCTCAGAGTGACCGGTTGTGAGGCGCGCAGGTTCGCCGAGGCGCAGGCGATCGCATGGACTTGCGGATCGACGACGGCTTCGGTGAACCCGGGCAAGGGCGCGGCCTTTTGCAGATGCGTTCGCAGGCTGAGCAATTCCGCCGGCGTTTCGATCTCCTCGGGTATTACGAACAAACCTGCTCGGCGCATGAGCCGGCCGATGGACACGCGGCTGGAATACACGGACATCGGGATCGACAACATCAGCGCGCCGACCACGGGTGCCAGCCACCACAGGAAGGCAGGATTGAGCCAGTAGATCCCGCCTGCCCAGACCACGCCGATCCAGGTATGCACTCCATGGCGCTGCAGCGCTTCGCGCCACGTGGTTTCGGTGTCTTCGCGCGGGGGCGATTTCCATTGCGCGCGCAAGCCGGCCACCGCCGTCACCACGAACTCGGTGTGGAACAACATGCGCACCGGCGCGAGCAGCATGGAACTCAGCGATTCGAGCAGCACCCCGACCGACAGGCGCAAGCCGCCGCCGAACGATTTCGCGCCCTGAACGCAGATGAGCACGACACTGAGTATTTTCGGCAGGAACAGCACTGCCGCCGTCGCCACCCAGAGCATGAGCGCGCGCTGTGCATTCCACTCCGGCCAGATCGGGAACAGCTGCCCGGGACTCTCGAAGTAAGTCGGCTCGACCAGGGTGTGCACGGCGAGCAGCGCTGTGGACACCATCAGAAACGCGAACCACAACAGCGCGGAGACGTAAGCCATGGCGCCGGAAACGAACACGGCGCGATGCGCCGGGTGCATGCCCTCGGCCAGCAGCAGGCGGAAATTGATCAGATTGCCGTGGCACCAGCGGCGGTCGCGCTTGAGTTCGTCCACCAGATTCGGCGGCATTTCCTCGTAGCTGCCGTCCAGATCGTAGGCGAGCCACACCGCCCAGCCCGCGCGGCGCATGAGCGCTGCCTCGACGAAATCGTGCGAGAGGATTTCTCCGGAGAGCGAGCCGCCGCCGGGCAGCCTGCCCAGCGCGCAGTGCTTGATGAAGGGCGCCACGCGGATGATCGCGTTATGGCCCCAGTAATGTGATTCGCCCAACTGCCAGAAATGCAGCCCGGCGGTGAACAGCGGGCCATACACGCGAGTGGCGAACTGCTGCATGCGCGCATACAGGGTTTCGCGCCCGGAGGCCCGCGGCGCCGTCTGGATGATGCCCGCATTGGGGTTGGCTTCCATCATGCGCACAAGGCTCGCCAGGCAATCGCCGCTCATGACGCTGTCGGCGTCGAGTACCACCATGTAGCGGTAATTCGCACCCCAGCGGCGGCAGAAGTCCGCCACGTTTCCGCTCTTGCGCTTGATGCGATGCTGGCGCCAGCGATAGAACACGCGGTTGAAGCCTCCCACTGCACGGCACAGCGCCAGCCAGGCGTGATGTTCGGCAATGCGTTTGTCCGCATTGGCGCTGTCGCTGAGCACGAAGAAGTCGAAATGCTGCAACTGGCCGGTTTTGGCGAGTGATTCATAGGTGGCGCGCAACCCGGCGAACACGCGGGCAACGTCCTCGTTGCAGATCGGCATGATGATGGCGGTGCGCGCCGCGGCATCGATGGGGGCGCGGCCGGCCACAGTGCGCGAGATCGCGTAGCCGTCACCGCGGAAAAGCTGCACCATGAATCCCAGCAGTGCGGTCCAGAACCCGCCGGACACCCACGCAAACAGCACGGCGAAGAGCACCAGCAAGGCAAATTCGAGCGGCTGCGTGCCATGGTAGGGCAGCACGGCCGCCATGAAATTGGTGGCAATGACCGTCTGCGTTACGACCAGGGCACTGAGCACCGCGCGGCGTACGTTGCCCGTGCGGTGCCAGCTGCCGAGCGGATCGGGCGAATCGGCCCGGCGATCCCGCAGCGGCCGGCGCCACCATGATTTGACCTGCCAGAACTTGGGCGGCCAGCGCCGCGGAATCATCGACGAGCGATTGAGCGCCGGCGCTGTCTTGAGCCGCAGACGACCCTTTCGATCGCGCGCGAGCGCATGCAGGGCGTGCGGCGTGTAATCGGCGCCCACGGCCGTTTCCAGGCGTTGCTCGTAGGAGGCTTCGGCCGGATCGAGCGGATCGATGGCGCGATCGGCCCAGGCGCCGTGCAGCTGCGCCATGGCGTCGCGCGTATCGGCGCCCTGGTTGGCCGTGTCGAGCAGCCGGTTGCGAAGGCCGTCCAGAAAAGGCACGCGCTCGAGATAACGCGCGCAGGCCTCGCTCGATGCGCGGATCAATCTGCTGGCAGTATGTAGCTCCATGTCTCCGATACCGTGTCGTTGCCGTTGCGCAGGTAAGCGCGCAGTTCGGCGGGTTTGCCGCTGTCATGACGGCGCACCAGCAGCGCTGTGCGCCAACCGCCGGTCGCGTCATTGCGATAGGTCTGACGCCGCAGGATCTCGATGTTGGCGTCGCCCGAGACAACTGCTTCGAGCCTCGTGTCGGCGGGAAGTTTCTTGAATACCGCGCCGGCAAAATCGATGATCAGGCCGATGCTGTTCTCGGGAACCTTGCCGTAGCCGTGGCCTCGACGCGTTTGCGCGATCCATGCGAGCGGCGGCAGTTCATCTTTTTCTTTCTGCCAGAGGATGCGGTACTCGATGTCCCAGGGTTTCCTGACCTCGGGCACTGCATCGGGCACCCAGTACGCGACGATGTTGTCGTTGGTCTCATCGGGCGAGGGGATCTGCACCAGCTCCACGCGGCCCGCGCCCCATGAGCCCTTTGGTTCCACCCATGCACTCGGCCGCAAGTCGTAGCGTGCGCCGAGATCCTCGTAACGGGCGAAATCACGATCGCGCTGCATGAGCCCGAAGCCCACTGGATTGGCGGTGACGAACGAGGTCACCAGCAGTCGCCGGGGATTGAGCAGCGGACGCCACAGCCATTCGCCATTGGCCGCATGCACGGACAGGCCGTCCGAATCGTGCACTTCGGGCCGGTAGTCGTCCGCCATGGACTTCTGGTTCTCGCCGAAAAAAAACATGCTGGTCAGCGGCGCCACGCCAAGCTTGGCGATGCCCTCGCGAAGATAAAGCCGCGACTTCACTTCGATGACGGTCTGCGCGCCCGGCTTGAGCGTGAAACGGTACGCTGCGGCCACACGCCGCGAATCCAGCAGCGCGTAGATCACCAGTTCCTTCGCGCCGGCCGCGGGCCGCTCGATCCAGAACTCCACGAAGCGCGGAAACTCCTCGCCGGTGGGCAGACCGGTATCCACGGCCAGCGCACGGGCCGACAGCCCGTAGCCTTGATCCTTGCCCAGCGCGCGAAAGTAGCTCGCCCCCAGAAAGGACAGCACTTCATCCTTGCCGGCCCTGCCGTGCAGAGGGAAATGCACGCGCAAGCCCACGAAGCCGACGCCGCCCATGCGCGAAGCATCGATCTTGTTCGCGCCATAATCGAAATGCGCCGGATCGAACTTGATTTCCTTGATCCCCTCCTCGGTGACTTCATGCACGCGCACCGCCTGGTTGAAGTAGGCACCCCCACGATGGAAGAAGCCGATTTCGAACGGCAATTTGGCGTCGCGCCACAACAGACTCTCGGGGCGGTAGCGAATGTCGTGATATTGCTCCTGGGTCAGGGACGCAAGTTCCCTGGGCAGATTCTCATCGGGTTTCTTGTACGCCGCCGACGCCAGTTGCTCCGCGCTGCGGGCAACGTCATCGAACCCGAATGCCAGCGCCGGCGCGGCCTGCAGCGCCCACGCGACGATCGCCACAAGTACGGCCCATGCCACGGCGCTGTGCAGGCAAAACGCCCGGGTAGTTGAACGTTGATGCCTCAGGAGAGCGACCCCAGGAGAATGTGGGAGTAGTTGATTAGTGTTCACGATGAAAAAGGCTCGAGCAACTAGGCCGATCGGCGCATGCGCGTCAACGCTAAAAGGCAGGTGCAGGATCGGACAGCGGAATCGCGCGTATGTTCGCGGCAGTGCAATATCGAAATGCTCGTCGCCCGATGGCAACACCGCGGCGATGCGCCTCGGGCAGTTCGGTTAGAATTCGCGCAACGCCCCGGTAGCTCAGTGGATAGAGCAACCCCCTCCTAAGGGGTAGGTCGCACGTTCGATTCGTGTTCGGGGCGCCAGCACCGCATCGCTCGAGCGCGATCCGGCGCAGACCCGGCTACTTGCCCGGCGGGAAAAACGGTGTCAGGGAGTCGAGCGATATCGGTTTCATCAAATGATGATCGAAGCCGGCGGCGGCGGAAAGTTTGCGATCTTTCTCCTGTCCCCACCCGGTCACCGCGACGAGCTTGAGCTTCTGCAAGCGTGGCTGCGCGCGGATACGCCGTGCTACCTCGTAGTCATCCATCTGCGGCATGCCGACATCGACCAACGCCAGTTGCGGCACATCATCGCCGGCCAGGGCTTTCAATGCATCGGGGCCGTTGTAGGCCACGCGCACGTCGTGACCCTGCAGCCGCAACAGCATGGCCAGGCTGTCCGCGGAATCGTGATTGTCGTCCACCACCAGGACCCGCGTCGGCTGGGAAGTTCCCGACAGGTTGTGGGTTGTGTCCTGCGCCGGTGCGCCCCCCTCCGCCCGCGCCGCCGGGTCTTTGGCAAGGGGCATGCGGATCACGAATTCGCTGCCGCGGCCAAGGCCGTCGCTGCGCGCCTCGATGCGCCCACCGTGCAACTCGACCAGATTGCGCACCAGCGTCAGTCCGATCCCCAGCCCGCCCTGTGCCTTGGTAGTGGGATTGTCCACCTGCACGAACAGATCGAAAATCTTCGGTAACGATTCAGTCTCGATGCCCAGCCCGGTATCGCGCACCGAGATCACCGCTTCGTCCGCCTGACGCGCGAGGCTGATGGTAATGCGCCCGCCATTGGGCGAGTACTTGGCCGCATTATTGAGCAGATTGGAGATGATCTGCGTCATGCGCACGGAATCTGCGTCGATGATCAGCGATTCGGCCTTGGCCTCGACCACGAGCGAACAACCGGCGCGCTCGATGAGCGGCGCGCATATCGCCAGCGCACCGCTGACCACGGAGGCGAGATCGATGCGCTCCCTGCGCAGTTCTACTTTGCCGCGCGTAATGCGCGACACATCCAGCAGGTCGTCGACGAGCCGCACGAGTTGCTTCGCCTGCCGCTGCAGCATGTCCTGCGTCAGCGTGGCGACGGCGTCGCCGGTGCCGGACATCTTCTGGACTTCAAGCCCGTTGCAGATTGCCGCAAGCGGATTGCGCAGCTCATGCGCAAGCATGGCCAGGAACTCGTCCTTGCGGCGGTCGGCGTCGCGCAACGCATGTTCGATCGTCTTCAAGTCGGTGATGTCATGGAACGACAGCAGGATCAGATTCGCTTCGGCAAGCCGGCGGCCGCTGAGCAACAGGACCCGGTTGCCCAGGGATTCAAAGTAGTTGGAGACTTCGAAATTCGAGAACTTTCCTTCGTGCGGCAGGATGTCCGCAAGCAACTCGCGCAACTGCGGGATGTCCCATTGCCCGTGCCCCAATTCGAACAGCAGCTTGCCTTCGGTGTGCGCCGGTTCGACGCGGAAGTGGCGGTAGTACGCCTGGTTGGCTGAGCGTACGCGCATCTGCGGCGTCAGGATGATCAGCGCCAGATCGATGGTGTCAACCACATCCTCGGCATGTCGCTTCGCCTCGATGACCTCCTGCACGCTGCGCTTCTGTGTGGTCACATCGATGAAAGTCGCGACCACGCCTCCGATCTGGTCTCCGGTGGACTGGTAGGGCAACAGTCGCACGAAGAACCAGCGGCCCGCGCTGTCCAGCACCTCGCTTTCGAGGGGCACGCGGCGCTCGAGCACCTGCTGCGCATCGCTGATGAAGGTCGGGTAATCGAGACGGTGCGTGATGTCGGTCACGGCGCGGCCGCGATCGGTATCGCGCACGTTGAACAGTTCGCGCACGCGCGGCGTAAAACGCACGACGCGCAGCTGCCGATCGAGGAACAACGCCGGCACATCGGTGGCGCTCATGAGGTTCTGCAGGTCCGCGGTCAGATGATTGAGTTCGTCGACCTTCTGGCGGTTTTCCTGATTGACCGTGGACAACTCTTCGTTGATGGACTGGAGCTCCTCGCGCGAGGTTTCCAGTTCCTCGAGCGTAGAGCGCAATTCCTCGTTGCTCGATTGCAGCTCCTCATTGGCCACTTTCATTTCTTCCTGGCCGGACTCGTATTCCTCGATGATCGAATGCATGCGCTCGCGCGCCAGTTCGAGCTGTGCCCGCAGATCGAGGCGCTCGGCGTCGTTTTCGGCCGAATCCACCGGCGCGGCGATCTGATCCGGGTTGTCCTCGCGCTCGTCGAACATGATCAGCATGAACCCGTGGGTGTCGCCCTGCCCTTCGGAGGGTCGCGCGTCGAGTATCACGTTGCGCGTGACGCCGTCGATCAGCGCGCGCACCGGCTTGGTTCTGATGGCCGTGTGCTTGCGCTCGGCTTCCTGCACGGCCGCGAACAGCTCCACGCGCATTTCCTCGCGCACCATGTTGAATACGCTGCCCGTGGGCTCGCCGGCCGGAATGCGCAGATAGCGCCCGGCTCGCTCCGAGATATGCACCACCTTGTAGTCCGCATCGATCAGGATGCTGGGCAAGGCATAGCGCTCGACCATCTGGTAGTGCAGCGCGCCGAACGAGCCCGCCGGGCGCAGCGGCGGGATCACGATATCGGTGCCGCGCGAAAAGGGGCGCCCGGTGGCGACGAACACCGGCAGGCGCGGTTCGCGACCGGGCGTGTTGCGCTTGCGGTACACGCATTGCACCTTGTCCTCGACGTGGAACAGGTTCGGCTCGTCGATCGCTTCGGAATGCCCCAGCACCAGGTAGCCCCCGGGATTCAATGCATAATGGAACAGCGCGATGATCTCGCGCTGTACGGCCCGGTCGAGATAGATCAGGAGGTTGCGGCAGACGATCAGATCGATTCTGGAAAACGGCGGATCGGCGAGCACGTTGTGCTGCGCGAACACGATGCGTTCGCGGACTTCCTTGCGCACGAAATAGCCGGTTTCGGCGCGAATGAAGAAGTTCTGCAGGCGTTTCGGGGTCACGTCGGCTTCAATGATGCCCGTGTAAAAGCCTTCGCGCGCGATCTTGAGCGAAGGCTCATGAAGATCGGAAGCAAATACCTGCAACTCCGGGGCAACGTCACGGTCATTGAAGGCTTCGAGGAACAGCATCGTCAGCGAGTACGCCTCTTCGCCGGTGGCGCAGCCGGCGCTCCATACCCGCAGCGGCTCGTTAGCCATCTTTTGGTCGAGCAGACGCGGAATGACGCTGTGCTCCAGCGCCGCATAAACCGGCGGATCCCGGAAAAAATTGGTCACGTTGATCAAGAATTCGTCCGCCAGGGCTGCCACTTCTTCGGGCTGGTCGCGCAGCACCTGGAGATAGTCCTCGAGCTTTTCGACTTGCCGCAATTGCATGCGGCGGCGAATGCGGCGCACGCTCGTCGAGCTTTTGTAGCGGCTGAAGTCGCGGTGACTGCGTGAGCGCACCAGCGCGAACACGTCATCCAGGTTCTTGCGCTCCCGTTCTTCGAGCGATCCGGATTCGGCGGGCACTTCCAGCGCCGGCCTGATTTTCAGGATGCGCAGGATCTGCGCCGGCATGTCATTGACCGGCAGCACCAGGTCCACCAGACCGGTCGCGATGGCGCTTCGTGGCATGCCGTCGAATTCCGCATCCGCGGGATTCTGCGCGACCACCATGCCGCCCGCTTCCTTGATCGCCTTGATGCCCAGCGTACCGTCCGAGCCGGTGCCGGTCAGGATTACCCCGACCGCGTTCCCCTGGTGTGTTTGCGCCAGGGTACGAAAGAAATGATCGATGGGCCCGCGCGCATGTTTGGTTTCCGGCTGCGATACGCGCAAATGGGTGTCGATGGCGGACAACTGGGCGCGTGGCGGAATGATGTAGATATGATTCGGCTGCAGCGCTACCGCGCCGGTGACCTGGGTCACCGGCATGCGCGCATGCGGCTGAAGCAGCTGCGGCATCAGGCTTTCGTGATCCGGCGAAAGATGCACGACGACGACAAACGCCAGACCGCTGTTCTCGGAAACGTTGTCGAAGAACGTCTTGAGCGCCACCAGGCCTCCGGCGGAAGCGCCGATACCGATGATCGCAAGACCATCGTCGGGCTTGCCTGATTGGCCAAGAGAGCCGGTTTTTTGTTTTTTCTCGGCCATGACAAATTTCTTTCAGGATCCGGGTTTTTGCAGTGGAGGCCTGGACCGGGCAATCTTCGAATCGCGGATCTCGCGGGTTCGCAGGCAGGAGGCCCAGGTAATTTACGCCGACAGCACACAGCTGGCAAATCGTCCGCGACTGATCGATCGTGCGCAGATCAGATTACGCGCGGGATCCCCCGCCATGCGCCGGGCCCGGGCCCTCCGCTGACGCAAGCGGGTTATCTGTCCTACGCGTTGGTACGGTCGATGCCGGATAATCCGGCGACGGCGACAGAAAAAAAACCTACATGTGGTCATGTTTGCTGCGGCGCCATGCGCATGGCAAGGGCACAACGCCCGAGCGCTCCCAAGCCGGGCCGAAGGGCCGTGCGCTAGCGCTTGTCCATTCCACCCAGCAGCGACACGAGATCATCGGCGTGTTCCTCTTCTACCGCGAGGATCTGCTCGAACATGCGCCGCGTCGTGGGATCCTTGTCGCCCAGGTAATCGATGATCTCCTTGTAGCTGTCGATGGCAATACGCTCGGCCACGAGGTCTTCCTTGATCATGTCGACGAGCGTATCGCCTTCGACGTACTCCGAGTGGCTGCGGCTGCTCAGGCCGTCGGGCGAAAGATTGGGTTCGCCGCCCAGTTGCACGATGCGCTCGGCGATCAGGTCGGCGTGGGCTTGTTCTTCGGCCGCGTGCTCCGCGAACTCCGCGGCGACGCTGTCGGCATTGATGCCATCGGCCATGAAGTAATGGCGCTTGTAGCGCAGCACGCAGACGATCTCCGTTGCCAGCGCATCATTGCAGATCTTGATCACGGTTTCGCGGTCTGCCTGGTAGCCTTCGGTCACGGCGCCCTGTTCTATGTGGCGGCGTGCGCGTTCGCGCAAGACTTTTACATCGGTGAGAAAAGGCTGGTTCCTGTCCATGTTGTTTGCTCCTCGTTGAAAGTTCATGTACTAAAAGCTGCGGACAAACTGTCCAGGGTCCCCGATAGCGCGGGATGCGCGGACATGCTGTCGCGCAGCGCCGTATAGGGCATGTCGGCCATCATGGCAATCTGCAGGATGGCGACGATCTCCCGGCTCTCCAGGCCCAGGACGGCCGCACCGAGAATGCGCCGGCTCGCGCTGTCGACCATGACTTTCATCAGGCCGCGGGTTTCGCTCAGTTCGATGGCCTGCGCCACACTGTTCATCGGCAACTTGGCCACTTTGATATCGCGGCCCTGCTCGCGCGCTTGCGATTCCGTGAGCCCGATGCGACCCAGCTGCGGATGCAGGAAGGCCAGGTAGGGCCAGATACGCCGCGTCGGCACGGCGTGCGCTCGTTCGATCAGATTGGTGCGAATCACCCGCAAATCATCGACCGCCGCCGCGTCGAATGCGGGCCCGCCGTTGATGGCGCCCAGTGCATACACTCCCGCGACGCTGGTCTCAAGTTGCTCGTTCACCGTCACGAAACCCGCGCCGTCGACATCGATGCCGACCGCCCGCAAATTAAGTCCGTCCGTGTTCGGCGCCTGACCGGAAACGACCAGCAGACGTTCACCGCCTAACTGGCGCTCGCCGAAAGGCGTCCGCAGCCTGAGCAAGGTTCGCCCATCGGCGGCGGCGCTCACGCCGATCGCCTCGGATTCCAGGAATATTTCGATACCGTCGGCGCGAAGGCTCTCCGCCACCGCGGAGGCGATATCGCGATCTTCGCGGGGCAGCAACTGGCTGCGTCTCTCGATGATGATTACGCGAGTGCCCAGGCGCCGGAATCTTTGCGCCAACTCCACTGCCGGATAACTGCCGCCGAGCACGAGCAGGTCTGCGGGCGCATGGTCGAGCGACCATGCACTGCTCTCCGTCAGATACGGCACACCCGACAGGCCTGGCAACGAGGGCAGGATGGGGCGCGTGCCGCTGTTGATGAAGATAGTGGGTGCATGCAGCGCGCTCAGCGTATTGCCCGCGCCTCGAATCAGCAGCGAGCGCGGTCCGTCGAAACTGGCTTCGCCATGCAGGATCGTCAAACCGCTTATGTCGCTGTGGTTTTGCGATTCGGCAAGCCGGAGGCGTTCGACAGGATGGCGGCGAGTCTCATGCCGGCGCCGGCGGAACCTGCCCGGGTCCAGTGTGGCCGAAGTTCCGCGCGTGAGAAGCGAGGACGACTTCGAGGAGCTCAAACTGTCGCCTGAAGCTCCCTGCACCAACGCTGTACGCAATCCAGCTCGCGCAAGCTCGACCGACAGCGGGCGCCCGATCTGACCGGCGCCCACCACGACGGCATCGAAAGATTCGCGCTGTGGCTGCCTGGCAGGCATTGGCGGCGTGCCCGGCGGCCGGGGGCGTCAGCGCCCGCGGCTCATCAGCAAGCCAATGACCAGGCCGGCCGCTGCAACGTAGCCAATCGACTTCCAGGGATTGTCGCGAACATAGGTATCGGTCGCGCGCGCCGCACTGCGTGCCCGGGCCGTAAGTTCCTCCTGTACTTCCTGCAGCCGCACGATCGAATCCGACAAGCGATCCTCGAGCTCTGTGCGCACGGCGGAATAGCCTTCCGCGCTCGTGGCGCGCGCCTTGTCGAGCATCTCCTGCGCATCGGACATCACGGCCTTGATATCCTCCAGCATCTTGTCCTTCTGGCCGCTGAACGATTGTTCCGCGGCAACGGTTCCAGCCTTCATGGTTCTGCCTCCTGTTGTGCGTCACCTGGTGCGAAAGAGCGGCTTCATCGCCTCATGAGGCCCATGATCAGGCTGACGACGAAAACGATCAGGAAAATGAAGAACAGAATCTTGGCGATTTCCGTCGCGCCAGCGGCGATGCCGCCGAAGCCGAAGACCGCAGCGATGATTGCGATGACAAAAAAAACAGCAGCAGCTTGCAACATGATGATCTCCTTCGTTGGCATGTCACTGCCTCGCGGCAGAATTTGTTTTCCAGCTAACGAAATGATGGAGCAACGTCCATGCCATTGCGCAGGGAGGCGTTCTCTCCCGTCAAAACGCTCAGCGACAAGGGATTTCGCCGGCACCCGTGCTCCGGTCGCGCAGCTCTTGCAGCAGTCCGTGTAATCCTTACCGGAGCGCTGCGGAGCAAGTACGCAAGAATTTCAGACCGGGTCTAGTGCGGCAGACGCAAGATGATCATCGTGCCCGCAGTGGTCGCGGAAGCACCCGGCTCGCCAATATCCAGCGTTCCGCCGCTGGATTCGACGATTGCCCGCGCAACGCGCAAGTCGGACGTCGCTGCGTTATTGCGAGCCGCTGCGTGCAGACGGCGGCTTGCTTCGCTGAACTCGTCGCGACCATCCGGAACACCGTCGTGAAACCGGATCTCCGCGCCCTGGTCCGTCGTCTCGGCTTGCACCGTCAGCGGCCCGCCGGCGCGCATGGCGTTGAGCCGATGCACCGCCACATTGAACAGCGCCTGCCGGCTCCATGCCCGGCGTGCGTTGGCCAGTACCGGGCTTTCCGGCAGGTCGAGGGTCAGGCTTACGTGGTTGCGACGCACGAGCTGTCGCAACGCCGTGAAGACTTCCCGGATCTGCTCGCAGAGATCGATTTGCGCAACGGGAGGATCCGCGTGTCCCTCCGCCCCTGGCAACAATTTCAACGCCCGGTCCACGCGCAGCAGGTCCTGCTTCAGGGATGCAATACGTCGCTGTTTTCGCTCGTCCGCGGCCGAGAGCACGGCTGCCGGATCGGGATCGGAAATCAGCTCCAGTGAAATCTGCATGGCATTCAATATGCCCTTGAGATCGTGCATGAGCGTTTCACGCTGATAGGTCCAGGCGCGTTGCTCGCTTGCCAGCAACAGTTCGCGCTCGAGGGCGTCAAGCGTTCCCTTGTCACGAAGCAGCACGAAATGGCCCGCGCCCGCATCCTGCGCCAGCGCATGGACTTCGAGCAGCACTGTGCGGGCGTTAGCCGAGACGTACTCGACCTGAACGATGCGGCCTGGCGATTGCGGCCAGGCGTCGACACCCAGTCCGAACGACCGCGCAATCCGGGGCCATTGCGCATGCAGCATGGCTTCATCCATGCACTCGAACATCTCGCAAGCCTGTTGATTCGCGTGCTGCAGACCACCAGCCACGTCGACCAGCAGAGAGGCACCAGGAACCAGGGACTGCAAGGCCGCGTACAAGCCCTGCCGGGAATTACCGCTGGAATGTGATTGCATGAAGATTTGCCTGCCGTGCCCGATGGCTCAAAGCACATTCTGGCACGGCACATGCGACGGCAGGTAGATGCCGAATGAAGGTTCCGGGCATATGCCCGGAACCTGGCGGCACGGCTTGCTCGGCCTTACGCGAAATCCGCGTCGGCGCGAAAGCCCATCAAACTCAGTTCGTCGGCGATCTGGTCATCATCGCCGTAATCATCCTCGAGTGCAAAAGCAGCAAGCGTGGCCCTGGAGAGCACGGCGTCATCCCGGATCTTGTCGTCAGACAGATATTCATCATCCGCGGCGACCGGTTTTCTTGCGCCTTCGTCACCGATATTTTCGATGTCGGCGGCGGCCCTGTGCATGCTTGCTGCCCGTTGGAGCGACAAGACTTCCTGATTGCGCAACATCTTTAGTTCTCCTTGCGTTCGACAAACTCGTTCGGGGTTGCCGGTGCATCCACGATGGCCGGAGTGGAAACCGGGTCGAAGTCGACCCACTGACCGTCGCGCCACACGCCTTCGGCTTTCTCGACATGAATGGCGCCATGCATTTGCAACGTCTCGATTGCAGTGCGTTCTGCTTGCCCACTCTCGATACGCACGGCAACCAGGGTTCCAGCCGGACGGCGAACCGGATGCTCCTCGGTTCCGCGATCTTCCATTCCGTTGAGCGCGCCTACCAACGATCCTACATACGCGCCAATGCCGGCGCCCACTGCGGCACCTGGTGGGCCGGCCGCAATGGCCCCGATGGCCGCCCCGGTACCAAGGCCGACTGCTGCACCTTTGCCCGCATTCGCGTCCGCGTGTTTGGCGCCCGGGTCCTCGTTCTCATCGCCGCCGATTGGAAACGTGGCATGTTGGCCCGGTGGATTATTGGCAAACGAGTACACGTCCTTGTCTCCAAACTCGCCTTCGAGCAAACGGTCCACCGCACTCGCGGCCTTGTCGACGGTATCGAACATTCCAGCAATAATGGTTGTCATGAATTATGTCCTCTGCAGCTACGGCATCTTTTGCCGTGGTTCACGCCTTGACGATCCTGGCGCGCAACTTGTCCGCCGGTTTGTTGATCATTCCCGCATCCGGTAGCGTTTGATCCATGGGGGCTCGACGAGTGGCTCCCGCCTGCGGCGTATCGGTTAGCCGCGCCACCCTCTCGGCCTTGTTCGTCGGTCTGGCTTGCAGTACGCGATCCCACACCTGGGCGCCCTGAGCCACCTCAGCGCGCTGCGCACCCGGCTCGGCGACAGTGGACAACACTGGCGTACCGGCCATGGTCAACAGCAGTGCGGAATAAAAGAAAACTACGCTGGCAAACAGGCTTGTCTTCACGCTTCTCCCCTTATGACCCGTGACAGAATTGTCCGGGGCGCCTGACTTACGGGGCGCCCCGGAACTGGGGTGCTACTTGACTTGCAAATCGTTCTTGACGTTCGTCACGCCCTTGATGCCTCGCGCGACCGTTGCTGCGTGGTTGACATCGCCCGCATCGCTGACGAACCCGCTGAGTTGAACGGTGCCGTTGTAGGTTTCGACGTTGATCTCGGACGCAGACAATTCGTCGTCCTTGACGAAGGCAGCCTTCACTTTGGACGTGATCCAGGCATCGTCGACGTACTCGCCCGCGCTTTGGCGATCATCCTTGCTCGCGCAACCGATGACGGCCGTCAGCAGAATTGCGGACAGGAACAACTGAAAGAAACGCGTAACTTTTTGCATAAGTAATCTCCGGTTTAAGAGTGAAAAATAGGCCTGGACAGACGTTCAGATACGTCCCATGACCACCAGCAGCACTACAATCAGCACGACAACGCCAAGCACGCCGCTGGGACCGTAGCCCCAGTTCCTGCTATACGGCCAGCTCGGTATCGCCCCGATCAGCAGCAGAATGACAACGATCAGCAACAGGGTTCCCAACGTCATGTCCACATCTCCTTGCGCAAGGTGCGCCAAGACTTCATCGACTGCAGCAATCCTCGATCAAATAATCCCGAAGACCATGAAAAGCAGAAGCACGGACAACGGAACGCCAAACATCCACATGAACAACATCCGATTCATTTGTGCCTTTCTCGAACTGCCGCCGAACAACGTAAAGTTATGACACTTGAGTCATTACCGGATTCGCGGACGCGATGGTGGTTCAGCAGCTTCCATGCCACGGCCGTGTAAAAAAGAAACTCCCGTGCTATCAGATGTTTAACGCGGCTTACAGGACGCGCGGCGAGCGCTCCGGCGCAAGATTTACAAGGCCACGGTGTAAGCGTTACCCGGGAGTGCCGGGCTGCGCAGCGGCGCGCCACGCCGCTTCCAGGCGCACGAAGCCGAAGCGAATGCGCAGGCTTTGCTTGCGCAATACGTCCGCATATCGCACTAAGGGTGCCGCGCGCGGTCTACTGGTGCACATGCATAGTCGCTACGCGTCCCCAGTGACCCCTTTCTTCGCCGACGTGTTCCGATGAAACCGGATACCAGCGGTTATCTATGGGGACCGGTGCTGGTGCTGTGCATCGCGTTGAGCGCGACCGCTGCGGTGGTATGGCAGGTGTTGCGCATGGCCGACTCGGAAGACTCGAGCCGCTTTCAGCGTCACGTCGCCGTCATGCACCAGGCGATCGAAGAGCAGCACGACGCTTACCTGGGACTATTGCGCGAAGTCGCGACGCTGTTTGCCGGGGATCGCGAACCCAATGCGACGCAGTTCCGCGACTATGTCGAACAACTCAAGCTCAGCAAGCCCGATATCGGTCCGCGCAACCGTCGCACTCAATCGTCGCCGGAATCGCTGTATCCGGGCATTCTCGGTGTGGGCTGGATGCGCGTGGACACCGAACGCAATCGCCCAGCCCGCCCGCAGGGCCCGGCATTGCGCCTTTCGCTGGGCGCAGAAGACCTCGACCTTGTTCACATCGAACCACAGGAGTGGCGTAACCAGGCGTTGTCCGGATTCGAGATGTTCAACGATCCGCGCAGTCGCGTCGCCATGGAGCGCGCCCGTGACACCGGCAAGCCTGCAATGTCCGGCAAACTCACCGTGATCCGTGAGTTCTGGGCGCGCAAGCGCAGCGGCTTTCATGTGTTCCTGCCGCTTTACCACGGCGGTGGCGTTCCCACCTCCGTGGCCGCACGGCGCAGAGCCCTGCGCGGCCTGCTCGTGGTGTCCGTCCAGGCCGAGGAGATGCTTGCTGCGCTGCGCCCGCAGGACGCGCGCGGCGATATCGCGATGCAGGTCTACGATGGCATTCAGACAAACCCGGCGGCGCTGCTTTATGCATCGGACGCTTCCCAGCGGACGCGGGACGCGGACTACCGCCCGCGTTTTACTGCGACCAGTGTGGCGGACGGACCCGGCCGCTCATGGGGCACGGTGTTCTATACGCTCCCCGAATTCGAACTCGCTTCGTCGCGCGGCATCGCACCCAATGTGTTTCTGATCGGGGTGCTGGTCAGTTTGCTGCTGGCCGGCATTAATCTGATCCAGCGGCGCGCGAGCGCGGCTTTGAACGCCTCCGAGGTGCGCTATCGGCGCCTGTTCGAAGCTTCTCCCGACGGCGTCTTCCTGTTCGATGCGGACAGCGGACTCATCAGCAACGTCAATCCGGCCATGGCCGAACTGCTCGGTCGGCCCCGCGATCAGCTGGTGGGCCGTTACCTGTGGGAAATCGGTTTGTTTGCGGATGAACCCGCCGGCCGCGAAGCTTTCAATCAGCTGCAGGACAAGAACTATCACCGCTTCCATGACTTGCCGATCGTCACGCCGGCGGGCAAACATCATGACGTGGAGTTCACCTGCAATGCCTACATGGCGAACAACAAACGCTTCATGCAATGCAATATCCGCAATGTCACGGACCGCCGGCGCGCGGAGAACGCTCTGCGCGACAGCGAGGAGCGATATCGATCGCTCGTCGAAGTCTCGCCCCAGGGCGTATGGATCGTGGATCGGGAAGGCAATCCGCTGTTCATCAACCGCTACTGGGTCGACTACAGCGGCGTTGACCTGCAGGCCAGTGCGAGCGGCGGCTGGCTGCAGCAGGTCCATCCCGAGGATCGCGAACGCATGCTCGAGCAGTGGCAGCGTGCCCGCAGCGGGGATGCATTCTATGAATCCGAACTGCGCATGCGCCGGGCCTCTGACGGCGCCTATCGATGGCACCTTGCCCGGGGGGTTCCGGTACACGACGCGGGCGGCGGCATCGACAAATGGCTCGGCGTGTTCATCGACATCGACGAGCGCAAGCGCGCCGAGCAGGAGCGCGTGCAGCAACTCGAGCGGGAAACGGTACTGCGTACGCAGGCCGAAGCGGCCAATCGTGCCAAGGACGATTTTCTGGCCACGTTGTCGCATGAACTGCGCACGCCGCTCAATGCCATCCTCGGCTGGACGCAGACGCTCCTGCACGGCGAGGCGGATCGTGCCACCGTGCAGCGCGCCCTGGTGCAGATCGACGCGAGCGCCAATGCGCAGGCCAAGCTCATCAACGACCTGTTGAACATCGCCGACATCGGTTCGGGACGCATGCGTCTCGACATTCAGCAAGTCAATCTCATCGCGCTCGTGCAACCCATCGTCGAGTCGCTGCGCCCGGCCATCACGGCGCGAGACATCACTTTCCATACCGCCATAGATCCCGACGCGAGCCGACTGCCGGCCGATCCGGCCAGGATCCAGCAGATTCTGTGGAACCTGCTGTCGAACGCCGTGAAATTTACCCGCCAGGGCGGCCACATTCGTTTTGCCGTCACGAGAGCCGGCGAGCAGATCGAGATAAGTGTCGAGGACGACGGCGAAGGCATCAGCGGCGAGTTTCTACCGTACGTGTTCGATGCATTCCGCCAGGCGGACGCGAGCACCAAGCGGCGCCATGGCGGATTGGGTCTGGGGCTTGCGATCGTGCGCCACCTCACCGAATTGCATGGAGGAACGGTTTCCGCCGAAAGCAAGGGCGAAGGACAAGGTTCGCGGTTCCGCGTTCGCCTGCCGCTGCGCGCGGTGCGCAAAGAAGAACTCGGCGCGCCTCCGGTCCTCTCCGAGCGCCGGCAAAAGCCCCCGGCCGTGGCACTGCGACCCTCGCCGCCGCGGCGCCGGCTCGCGGGATTGCGCATCCTCTCGGTGGACGACGATCCCAACACGAGAGAAATGTTGCAGGAGGCTCTCGAGCGGGACGGTGCCGTCGTCGAGTCCGCGGCGTCGGCGCCGGAGGCATTGGCGAAACTGCGCGCATTCGGGCCGCATGTCCTGCTGTCCGATATCGGATTGCCCGAGGAAGACGGCTACGATCTCATGCGCAAGGTTCGCGCGCTCGGAATCTCCAACGGCGGCGGCGTACCTGCCGTGGCGCTCACCGGCTACGCCCGAGAGCAGGATTACAAGGCGGCCATGGACGCGGGCTACCAGGCGTTCGTCGCCAAACCAGTGAATCTCGACGAACTCGCGAGCGCAATCCTCAAGGCGCGCGATCAACGCAGCTGACGCCCCTTGCAGCGAATAATCCCGCTATCCGTGGACTGCGCAGTACAGCCGTAATGCATCGGTCCCAAACAGTTGATAAAAAAAGCCCCCGATCGTGAGATCGGGGGCCAACGGGGGTTCTTTCACAGGGCCGGTCCGGCCGGTGGGAACCGGAGAGCGTCACCTCGCGCAGAGGTGTCCGCTCCGGCTGCCCGAAAGGCTTAGTGATTGGCTTCCGCGCGCTTTTCGCAACGTTCCTTGGCATTGCCCGTCATGGATTCGCATTTTTCCTCGGCGACATCCTCGCGGGCATCACGTTTTTCCTCGCGTGCCTCTGCTTTTGCGTCGGCACTCTTCTCAGCGGCCTTGGCGTCGGCAAGCGCCTGCTTGCGCGCAGCCTTGGCTTCCTTGATGCACACATCCTTGTCGTTGCCGCTG
This sequence comes from uncultured bacterium, assembly GCA_965233135.1. Lineage (GTDB taxonomy): Bacteria > Pseudomonadota > Gammaproteobacteria > Burkholderiales > JACQAP01 > JACQAP01. The sequence goes on from CBDDRM010000115.1 coordinate 18,271, forward strand.
AGTTCCTTGCAACGCTCGCGCGCCGCCTTGTAATCGGCTTTGGCCTGGCGCTCGACAGCATCATGGCGTTTTTCGGCCGCTCGCTTTTCGTCACGCGACAGCTCGTCGGCTGGCGCGACATTGCTGAGGGACAGGCCGATGACGATGGCAGCGCCTGCCGTCAGCAACCGGTCGCGCCAGACGTTGGCGCGGGGGGCCTCTCGATAATCATTGTGGGTATGCATTTCGTATTGCTCCTGTCATGTCAACCGTGTATGTAAAGACCCTGACCTGCCGAGGCACGGCTGGTCAGAGCCGTGATTCCCAATCCTTTACCTGACGGTCTGCCTCGTCGCGGCTGATGCCATAGGACTCCTGGATCTTGCCGGCGAGCTGCTCGCGGCGGCCGCCGATCTTGTCGAGTTCGTCATCGGTCAGCTTTCCCCAGTTCTCTTTGACCTTGCCCTTGAATTGCTTCCAGTTGCCTTCGATTCGATCCCAGTTCATTGGCGTACTCCTTTTCATATCCTGACTGCATTAAAGTCAAAAGCGTTACCGCTTGCCTGCTATGCATTGCAACCCGCGTGCCATGTGGATAGATATTTGCAATCAGCTAGTTAGATAAGACACGCGAAAAGAGGACCGTAAGATCTACCGGTGCGCAGGAAAAAATTTCCCGGCGGACAGCCGCGCTAACCTGTTTCGCGATCCCGTCAGAGCCAGTACGACCACATTCGCGCGACCCACTCTTTCATGCGCACATTGAGCGGGCGTTTACTCCAGGTGCGCGCATCGATGCGCTTGGATTGCTTGAGGTCATCCACGAACATCGCATGCAATTCATCGGCGAAGTCTTCGCCAAGGATGACCGCGTCCAGTTCGTTGTTGTGCACGAAGCTGCGCCAGTCGAGGTTGGTGGAGCCCACACACGACCAGACACCGTCGATGATCGCGGTCTTGGAATGCAGCAAGGCATTCTGGCGCTCGTAGATTTGCACCCCGGCCTCCAGCAACGGTGCGTAATGCGAGCGACCCGCATGGAACACTGCCCAGAAATCGGTCTGACTGGGCAGGATGATCTTGACGTCCACACCGCGCCGCGCCGCGGCACGCAGCGATTCGAGCAGTTGTGGATCCGGAACGAAATAGGCGTTGGTCAGATAGATGGATTTCTCGGCGCTGTTGATAGCGGAAATCAGCGTCACATAGATCTGACTGTAGGGCTCTTTGGCATTGCTGCCCACGGCGCGCACAATGTCCTTGCCTGCGCTTTGCAGCTTCGGAAAATAGTGGGCTCCATCGAGCGGCTCTTCGCTCTGGTTGCGCCAGGTTTCCAGAAACAGTTTCTGATACTCGGCAACCACCGGCCCGTCGATCTGCACGTGGGTATCGCGCCAGGGCACTTCTTCGGCCGGTTTCTTTTTTCCGTCTTCCTGCGCTTTTGCCTTGGGTCTGGAGCCGCCCGAGGGCGCCGAGCCTGACGAATAGACCCGGCTGATGTTGATGCCGCCCAGGAATGCCGTGCGACCGTCGACGATCAGCAGTTTGCGATGGTTGCGATGCCCCGGAGAACTCTTGTTCTTGCCCTCCAACGGATTGATCGGATTGAACTCCAGGGTACGGATGCCGCTTGCCTTCAGGCGCTCGAAAAACTCATCCGGCGAATTGATGGCACCGATGCTGTCGTAGATGATCGCCACCTGGACGCCGGCTTTCTGCCTGGCAATCAGCAGGTCTGCGAATTTCTGGCCGATTTCGTCATCCTCGAAGATATACGTTTCGAGGTTGATGGTTTGGCGCGCCTTGCCGATCGCCTCGAACATCGCACGATAGGTCGCCGGCCCGTCCTTGAGCAAGGTGACATGGTTGCCCACCACCAGCGGGCTATCGACCAGGCTTTGCTCCAGCGCGACATGACGATCGAGCAAGCTGGATTCGCCCGATTCGGCTTTGAGTTTCTCCAGAATCGCGCTGCTTTGTTCCCTGGACAGCGGGCCCCTGCTGCCCTCGAACTGGACGGCATCGGGATTGCGATGCGGACGCTCGATTTCCGGCAGCGACTTGCAACCGCCAGCGATTGCAGCGGCGACGGTCAGCGCGGCCACGGCGCGCAGAAACGATCCGGCGCGGCCTGATCCCGCGCGCCGGATCCGCTGCCATGGCAGCGCGGCCCTCATGGGCGCCACGGGGAACCCCGCAACATCAAGCGATCCCGTGGGTGGTACGGACAAGATTAAGGCGCAACGCGTCCGCGACGGCGTACGAGGTCACGGACGGTCCACGCATCACGCACGCGATTTGAGGTTCAGGCGGTTCTCTACGGATTTCACGCCCTCGATGCCCTGGGCCACTTGCGTAGCACGCTCCAGATTCTGCGGCGTATCTACCGCGCCCGACAGCGTCACCACGCCATTGGCCGTGTCAACGTCGATCTGCAATGCCTTGAGTCCCGGCTCGGCGATCATTGCGGTCTTGACCTTGGCGGTGATCGCAGCATCATCTACTTGCTGTCCGACTTGCTCCGCGCCTTGCTTCATATCGGTTGCAGCCTGGTCCATGCGCTCGCCCGCGCGCTCGGCGGTACCTGGCGCGGGTTCGCCTGCGCGTTCGGCGCCTTGCATGGGTTCGTTGGCATCGGGTTTGTTCTGATCGCAGCCGGCAGCCAGCGCGCTGGTCAGCACAGCGGCGGCGATCCAGACGAATTTCTTCGACGGTTTCATGGGTTCACGTCTTCTAGATGAATCTTGTGTGGGAAAATTGAGCATGAGCGAAGCCCTGGTGGGCGCCACCCGGTGACCGCGGATCGCGGTCTGCCGTGCGCTTAATTGCAAACGACATGCCAAGCGATTGGGCGCGCCCCCTTTTCCCGGCGTTGTCTTTCCGGACAAAGACCTACGACGTGCGCGACCGACCGGAGCGCAAACCCGCACGCTGGGCAGGCCTCATAGTCCGTAAGAATTACAGGAACCGGTTGTAGCCGTTGCAATGAACGGCCAGGATGTTCGGTTAGGCGGTCTTTTTCGCCCCGGTCGCGCCGAGCACCACGGACACGCGATGCACTTGCC
>CBDDRM010000116.1:0-6168 GCA_965233135.1 uncultured bacterium
CACCAATCTCAAAATGGTGGCGCGATTGGCGTTGAACATGGCATCCCCGATCAGGTACACAGCCTCCGCACGCACTTCGCCGAGGGCTGAAAGTACCGGGACAATCTCGTCGGGCGTCCGGATGCCCATGGACACCACTTCTATCGACGAGGAAGCGGCATCGGCCTTGAGTGCCTCGATCACCTTTGCGTTATAGGGCGTATCCCGATTCCATAGCACCGCGACGCGAGAGAGAGAGGGAATAGCCTCTCTTAACAGACGCAACCGCCTCGCACAGACCTCGGCAATCATCGTCGTATGCCCGGTGATATTACCGCCCGGGTGCGCGAGGCTGGCAGCGAAACCGGCCCCCACAGGATCGGCGATGGTTGTCATCACGATCGGGATTGTGGTCGTCGCGCGCTGAAGGGCCCGCGTGCCGATGGTCGTGTCGGTGACTATTACTTCGACTTTGCTCTGCACCAGCTCGGCAGCCAGGCCAGGTACGCGCGTGTAGTCACCCTCTGCCCACCGCCATTCGATCACTACATCGCGACCCTCGACGTATCCGGCGTCTGCGAGGCCCTGGCGAAAAGCCTGCGCTTCATCGCCCGCGGGAGACCACGCCGCGAGCAGAACACCGATGCGCCGGGGCGACCCAGGCTGCTGGGCAAAGGTTTTCGTAGAAAAGGCGAAACAGGCCGCCGAGGCTGCGAAGGCTCCCAGGACTCTGCGCCGATCTATCAGTCGCTTCACCGGATCACCTTATCGGCTCTGAGCAAAATCGATTTGGGAATGGTGATCCCGAGTTTTTTTGCCGTCTTGAGATTGACCACCAGTTCGAATTTCGTCGGTTGCTCGATCGGCAGATCGCCGGCATTGGCGCCTCTGAGGATCTTGTCGACGTATTCCGCCGCGCGTTGCAGAATCTGCTTCATGTCCACGCCGTATGACATCAATCCCCCGTCATCAACAAAATCCCGCATGACGTACATCCCGGGGATACTGTGCTTGGCTGCGAGCTCCACAACTTCGCGTCGATGATTGGTAGTGATGGGATCGGGAACCACCATAACTGCCTGTGCATGCTGCCGGACTTCGTGGAAAGCTCGCAAAAGTTCCTGGCGTCGCTGGATATGCACGAAGTGCGCAGTCAATCCCAAATTCTGCACAGCGACAGCCAGTTGGGATTCCCACAGCTTGCTCAGCGGGCTGTCCGGATTGGAAATCAATGCGACAGTTCTTATACGCGGGACGGCTTCGTGCAGCAAGCCCAGTAACTTCCCTGGAAGTCCCTCATCGTATTGCAGGCTCAATCCCGTGATGTTCGCGCCTGGCCGCGCCAGGCTGACTGCCAATTTATTGCCCACGGGATCACCCATGCCCATGCTCACAATCGGGACGGTTCGGGTAGCGCGCGCTGCCGCAACGACGGCGGGTGTTCCGCCAGCAACGATAACGTCCGCGCCATAGTTGACCAGATCGGCCATGATTGCAGGGAGCCGATCGTAGTGTCCTTCCACCCAGCGTCGCTCGACCAGGACGTTTTCGCCTTCGATCCAACCCAATTCACGCAAGCGCTGGAAGAAACTTTTTATTGCCGGAATATCCGACACCAAAGATTCCGGACTGACAAATCCGATGTGCACAATCCGACCTGCCGGCTCGGCGCCGAAAACCTGACTGGCAACCAAGAGTAATGATGCGATACCAAAAAACGGACCTGAGCGCTTCACCGTATTACCTCGTCCGCGCGAAGCAGGATCGATTGCGGCATCGTAATACCGAGCGCCTTCGCGGTCTTCAGATTGACTACGAGCTTGAGCTTCGAGATTTGCTCCACCGGCATGTCTGCCGCTTTTGCACCCGTCAGAAGCCGATCGACAAAATAAGCCGCGCGCTCGAAGGGAAAGTAACTGTCCGTTCCGTATGAAAGCAGGCATCCCGCTTCGGCGACAACATCCAGGTCGCTAATGGTCGGCAGCCCAGCGTCCAGGGCAAACTCGGCAATACGGGCTCGTTGAAGATAAAACACCGGGGACCACACAAGCATGACGGCACCGGCATTCATCCGCTTGGCGGTCTTGAACGCTGACTCGATGCCTTCCGCACTCCGAACCTCGATTGGCTGGAGCCGCACTCGCAACAGGTCGGACGCAGTTTGTAACGCCTCCAGCGCACGCCGGCCGAAGGCGGGATCCCAGAATGCCGCCACATGGGACACCTTCGGCAACGTTTCTCTCAGGATCTCCAGCCGCTTGCTGGTCAACGCAGCATTCACATTGAAGATGCCCGTGACATTACCCCCGGGCTGCCGGTAGCTTTCGATCCAGCCGAGGCTAACCGGATCATCGGTGTAACCCACCATCACAATGGGAATCGTGTTGGTCATTTTCCTGACAGCGAGCAGCGCGGGTTCGTTGGCCAGCACGATGACATCCGGGCGCAGATAGACGAGCTCCCGCGCAATTTCTGGAACCCGTTCGAGGTGACCCAGCGCCGTGCGCACCTCGACCCTGACGGTCGTCCCCTCTTCGTATCCGTACTTCCTCAGCCCGGCGCGCAGGGCGCCTACGACAGGGTCCGTAACAGGCGGATGCGTGATGAGCAATCCCACGACCGGCATGCGCTCGGACTGCTGTGCCGACAAACTCTTCTGCCAGACCAAAGCGTATGCGATAACCGCCAATGCCGCGCGCCGATTCATCGGATCACCTCGTCCGCTCGCAGCAGGATCGATCCGGGATGGTGATGCCGATCGCTTTGACGGTCCAGAGATTCACGATGTCGCTTTAATTCGGTTTGCGCTGCAAACGCAAACTGCGCTGAAACATCGCAACGATAAGCGCGACGTTCCCGGTATCTGTCTCCCAAACAACGCAAACGCATGCGGTCTTCCCCCGGCGACGGGCAGTCAAATTTCCGGTCCCGATGGCGGAACCCTAACGGCATGCCGGCCCACGGCGTTGGGCCAGAACGCCTCCGGCACGACTTTCGGTCGTAGGGGCCTATGCCAAGCGACTGACTTACCCTACTCCCGCGACTGGCGGACGGCAAGCCGAACGGCATGTGAATAAGTCACGCGCTCGCCTGGAGGCCTCGCAGCCCCTGGATTTCGCCGAATCGGCGAGCCGAAACACGTCCCGCAACGAGCGCCTCGGGATCTCCGCGAGGCGGGCCCGCGTGAATAAATCACACGTTTCAGCGGTAACAGTTCAACGCGCCGGCATCCCCTGCAGCCGTAAAGTTTCTCCAACGCAAACGCTTCAAGGAGGAACGGATCATGAACAAACTGCTCACCACCCTGCTCATCGCAGCCGCCCTGTCGAGCACCTCCAGCTTTGCCGAAGACCGCTACCGCGTATCGATCGAAGACGGCAAGCAGCGCATCGACTTCAGCCTCAACGGCAACAGCCGCTGCGTGATCATCGACGACAAGATCCGCTGCCTGCCCCAGGCACAGAAACCGGTCCACGTAGCTTCCACCGAATCCAACTGAAACGAATTCCTCCTGTCGTACCTTAGGCCGGGCAACTTGCCCGGTCTTTTTTTTGCTCAGCACGGTCCTGAGCTGTCCCCGGAAAACACGAAGGCCGGGCATTTGCCCGGCCTTGCTTTGATACGACAGCCGCGAATTGCGGCTAGACGCCGATCACGCCACCATCGTCGCGGGTGATCACGATCGTCGCCGAACGCGGCCGGGTCCCCGGTCCGCCCGGCCAGGTGCTGGCGGGGTTGGCGATGCCGGCAGCCGGCGTGTCCTCACCCGGATGCTGGATGTTCAGGAACAGGGCCTTGCCGTCCGGCGATTCGGCCAGTCCGGTGATCTCGCACTGCACCGGGCCCACCAGAAAGCGGTGCAACTTGGCGCCCGGCGGGGTGCCGGCAAACGTTTGCACTGTATTGGTGTTGCCCGATGCGTCGGTGTTGTTGATGGTTTTCGCTCCGCCGTCGCCGACCGAACCGGGCAGTGCTGCCAGCAGCATGCAGTTGGTGACGTCGGTATACGCGCCGTCGTCGGTCTGGATCCAGCATACGTTGGTGGCTGCGCTGAACCAGATGCCGTCGGGGCTCGAGAAATCGTTGCCTGCGTCGAGCTGCGACACGTTGACATTGGTGGCGTCCGCCGTCGCGCGCGCACCGAACAGAAAAATATCCCAGCGGAACGTCGGCGCGGCCGGGTCCTCGCCCGTTTCCTGCCAGCGGATGATGTGGCCGTTTGGATTGCCGCGCTGCGGCGTGCCGCTGGTCCGCGGATCGTTGTAATGCCGGGGATTGGCCGCGTCCGTCGCGGACAGTGGGCGCAGCGTCGCGCTGTTGTTGGTAAGGGTCATGTACACCGCGCCGGTCACCGGATCAACTGCTCCCCACTCGGGCCGGTCCATTTTCGTTGCACCTACGGCATCGGCGGCGAGGCGCGCATGCACCAGCACGTCAGCCTGGCTCTCGAAAGCGTATACGGGATTTGAGGCGTCGAGCGGCGGGACGCCGATTCTGAGCTCGATCCACTCGCCCGTGCCGTCGGGCTTGAACTTCGCCACGTAAAGTTTGCCGTTATCAAGATACTTGTCGCCGGCAGCCGTCCCCCGATTCGCGTCCAGCGGATTCCAGCGCTCGGTCGACACATACTTGTAGATGTATTCATTACGCGAATCGCAGCCCATGTAATACACGATGGGCTTGTCGGCTTCGACCTTGGCCGGCCACGCGCCCTCGTGCGCGAAGCGGCCCATTGCGGTGCGCTTCTTCGGCATGCTACGCGGATCGAACGGATCGATTTCCACGACCCAGCCGTAGGTGTTCGGGCCATTGCGGTAATCGGCCTCCGCGCCCATGCCGCGAACTTCGGCATTCCAGCGGCCGTAGATATCGTCCTGCGTGTCCGGCGTGACGGTCGCCCAGAGTTCGCGGCCATTTCCAGTCACGCCGTAGCGCGCCAGCGCGACCAGTTCGCGGGGCGTGCGGTTCGGGTTGTCGGTCGCTGCAATGCGGCGGAAGTATCCCGCCCAGTTTTCTTCGCAGGTCAGGTACGTTCCCCAGGGGGTATAGCCGTTGGCGCAGTTGTTGACCGTGCCGCGCGTGCGCAGGCCCGTCGTCGAGTATTTGGTTTTCATAAATTCGGTTCCGGCTGCGGGGCCCGTGAGCGCCATTTCGGTGAGCGTATGCACGCGCCGGTTGAACCTCGACTCTTTGCGATAACGCCAGGTACCACGCGCGGTGCGCTCGACTTCCACGACCGACACACCATGCAAGTAGAATTCGCGCAGCACTTCCTCCGGCACCGCGCGCGCCTGTGCAATCACGGTCTGGCCGGCCGGATGCACGAACAGCGGCGTGATCGCCTCGTGATTGATGCAGAGCAATGCGCGATCGGAAGCCCCAGCGTCGTAGCGGCCGTTGCGCCCCAGGCCGAAGAAATGCATGCCGTCGTGGTGATCACCGGCGCGCATGTCGTAGGTTGCAGCCGCGTCGGTGCCGTCATTGAGGTATTCGGAAATATTCGGTGCGAGCGGATCGCCGAGCCGGTACAGAACCGTCGCCGTATAACCCGGCGGCACGCTCACCACATCGGCCGTGCTCTTCGGCACGGCATCGAACGAAAGCGCTTCCGGCCGTTTCGGTCCTGGGCCTTCCACGATACAGCCGGACAGAAACGACGCAGACACGCCGATGAACGACAGTGCGCCGAATCCCAGACCGCTTTTGAGCATCGCGCGGCGCGTCGGGTTGAGCAGCCGCTCGCCAATGACTTCATTGATATGAGGGTTGGCGGAATCATTGGTATCGAGATCGTCGTCGTGATGGGCCATGGCCTGTTTTCTCCCTGTCAAAGAGCTGATGACTCTGAACGATAGCCATGACAGCGGCGTTAACGGGTGGTTACACGACTGTTGCGCAAACGGATGCCGGGCTGGAGCGAAAGCTCCTTGGAAAGTCCCGATCCTGCACGCGGGCTCGGTTAGGCGAACTGGGTGAGGCTCAGGCCCAGAATGATTACATCGCGCTCGATGCCATCGAGCAGTGTGACGCCGGGTAATTTGCCCCAGACCTCGAATCCGAACCTTTCGAACAGCTTTACACTGGGGTGATTGTGCGCGAACACGAAACCCAGCAAACGGTCGATGCGCAGAGATGGGGCATGCGCGATCGCCTGCGCCAGTAGATAAGCGCCGAGCCCCCGGCCATGGA
>CBDDRM010000117.1:0-2819 GCA_965233135.1 uncultured bacterium
AGCTGCCTGGCGAAAACCGCCCTGTCGATGTTCGCGCCGCTGAGCACCACGGCCGCTTTGCGCCCCGCCAGCTGGCCGCGTTCCTTGATGGCCGCTGCCAGCGGAGCGGCACCCGCGCCCTCGGCGGCATTGTGGGTGGCCGAATACATGAGCCGCATGGCATCTTCGATTTCATCGTCACTAACCTGCACGATCCTCGCCAGATGCTGCCAGAGGATTTCTAGCGCGGGGGGCTCCGGCGTGCGGCAGGCCATGCCGTCCGCCACGCGGGTCGTAACCGCATGCTCGACCGCGCGGCGCTGTTCGAAGGACAACGCGTAGGCAGGTGCATGTTCCGAAACGACGCCGACAATTTCCGCGCGATGCCCGAGCGCGTTGCGCGCCGCGATCATGCCGCAGACGCCCGATCCCAGTCCGATGGGCACGTACACGATCTCCAGGTCCGGCTCCTTGCGCAGTAGTTCCAGCGAATAGGAAGCCACGCCATGCACCAGCAGAGGATGAAACGAAGGCACCATGTGCAAGCCGCGTTGCTGGGCGATCCAGGCCGCGCGTTCCCTGGCCGCCTGGAAGTCCTCGCCATGTTCGATGAGTTCGACCCCGAGCGCGCGCATCGCGGCATTTTTCTCCGCACTGTTGCCGTGCGGCACGACGATGGTGGCGGGGATGCCGTACTGGCGCGCAGCATAGCCCACCGACTGGCCGTGATTGCCGCGTGTTGCGCTGATGACGCCGGCGGGCCGGTCCTTGCGCTGCGCGAAATCGCGGAAATAAACCAGGCCGCCGCGCAACTTGAACGCCCCGATCGGCGTGTGGTTCTCGTGCTTGACCCAGATTTCCGCGCCGAGCGCCGACTTGAGCAATGGCCACGCGTACTGCGGCGTCGGCGGCATGCTCTCGTAGACGATCGCCGCGGCCGTCTGCAGGGTCTTCAGTGAGGGCAGGAATTCTTTCATGCGGTCATTGTATGCGACCGCGCTTTGGCCCATCCAGGCAACTTATCAACCCAGGCGCACAGGCACTCTTTGCCACCGTCACATTTACCCAACATTGCAAGACATCTCATTCTGCTTCCGATTCTCCTTTGTTCTGGACCCTACGCGTTCTCCTTGCCGCCGCGTTGGGTGTTGCACTAGGGAAGGGTATTCCAGACACGCTCGCCCATGACAAAAGTGGCGCCGATTTCGCGGTCGTCACCCAGCATCATCAGCGCGAACAACCGTTCGGCGGGCGTGCGGGCGGTTTGCATGCGCCGCGCGATCAGCGGCGTGGAATCCATGCGCAACACTACGAAATCGGCTTCGCGGCCAGGGGCGAAGCTGCCGATGCGATGGTCGAGCCCGAGCGCTCTTGCGCCGCCCAATGTTGCGAGATAAAAACCGCGCCAGGGCGTGAGCCGGTGGCCGCGAAGTTGCGCAACCTTGTAGGTTTCGGCCAGGGTGCGCAGCATGCTGAAACTGGTGCCGCCGCCCACGTCGGTGCCCAGCCCGGTGCGCATGCCGTGGTGCCGCGCGGAGGCGAAATCGAACAGGCCGCTGCCGAGGAACAGGTTCGAGGTCGCGCAAACTGCCGCTGCGGCGCCGGTTTGCGCCATGCGCCGGCGATCCTCGTCGTCGAGATGGATGCAGTGCGCGTACACCGAGCGCTCGCGCAGCAAGCCAAACCTGTCGTAAATGTCCAGGTAGCTGCGCGCCTGCGGGAACAGCTCGCGCGCCCATTTCACCTCTGCCAGATTCTCCGCAACATGGCTGTGAATGAACACATCGGGATGTTCGGCCGCGAGCCGGCCTGCCGCTTCGAGCTGGGCCTCGGAGGATGTGACGGCAAAGCGTGGCGTGATGGCGTAATGCAGCCGGCCCTGTCCGTGCCATTTCTCGATCAGGGACGCGGAATCCCGATAGCCGCTTTGCGCCGTGTCACGCAGATATTCCGGGCAGTGCCGGTCCATCAGCACCTTGCCGGCCACCATGCGCAAATTTCGCGCGGCCGCTTCCGCAAAGAAAGCGTCGGCCGAAGCAGCGTGGACCGTGCCGAAAACCAGTGCAGTGGTCGTGCCGTTGCGCATCAGTTCATCGAGAAAAAAACGCGATACTTCCCCGGCGTGGGCTGTATCGGCGAAGCGTCGCTCGGCCGGGAAAGCATGGTCGTCGAGCCAATCGAGCAACTGCTTCGCGTAGGCCGCGATCATGTCGGTCTGCGAGTAATGAACGTGCGTGTCGATAAAACCGGGCAGCAGCAGCCGGCCCGAGTAATCGACGATTGGCGTGCCTTCTGGAAGGGCGGGCAACAACAGGCGCGCCTCATCGGCCGCCTTGACGTGTCCGTTCTCGACGAGCAGCAGGCCGTCATCGAAATACTGCACCGCCGGGGCGGCATCGTCATCGCCCGGGTCGTCCAGAAAATGCAGCAGACGCCCGCGGTACGCCCGCAGCATTGGCAAACTCGTCATTCAATCCCCGCGCGATTCATGCAGTTCAGACGACAGCGATGGTTTACCGGAGCGCTGGCCGAGTTCCAGCGGCTTGCCATTATCACTTGACCGCGCCGATGCGGCCAACTCGCGACGCAACGCACTTGCGCTGCGGCTCGCCCATGCCGGTAAAGTGCGCCAGACGGCGTCCGAAGTCGCAATTTGTTCCAACAGCCATGCAGCGTGCCCGGCGATCCGCTGCCTTGCGGCCAGGCCACTGCGACCGACATGGTCTGGATGCGAGTTGCAGCAGGGGTTTCTTTGCGGCGGACCCTGACCCGTCGTCCCGCGGCGTTCGGTTCCCTTTGCCGTCCGACCGCATTACGTGTTCTGATAGCAGGTGCATGGC
>CBDDRM010000118.1:0-47198 GCA_965233135.1 uncultured bacterium
ATTTGGGTGCGACCATCCGCGGCAGCGCGACTAAACTTGAAGCGAAGCTCCAGGCCAAGGGCACGCTAAGCGCAGCACCCCAGACCCAGCAATTCGCCCTGGCCGATCTCGCCATCTCGCGCAATGCCCAGGCTGCCGGGCTACCACCGGTGGTGGCGGCGATATCGGGAAGCGCCAGCGCGGACATGAAGCAACAAACGGCGGCCGCGGATCTCGCAATCAAACTGGACGATAGCAACATCCAGGCAAAGGTCGCCATCGCGGATCTGTCCACACTGCGTGCGACGTTCGATGTGGCGATCGACCAGCTCGACGTCGACCGCTACGCGCCGCCGGCCAAGCCGGGCGCGTCAGCCGACCCAAGCCCGCGTCCCGGCCAACCCGAGGCGGCCATTGATTTTTCCGCACTCAAGCAACTCGATCTCGCCGGCACTGTGCACGTGGGTGAGCTCACGGCATCGAGCATCAAGGTCCAGAATCTGCGCCTGGCGCTCACTGCGAAGAAGGGCCTGCTTCAAGTCGATCCGCTGACGGCGAATCTTTACCAGGGAAGCGTGCAGGGCGTCGCCTCGGTCGATGCCAACCGCAACCGCGTCGCGATCAAACAGACCCTCACAGGCGTATCGGTCGGCCCCTTATTGCGTGACGCAATCGCTCAGGACATTCTGGAGGGGCGTGGCAATGTAGTCATGGATCTTGAGAGCACCGGCACCCGCGTTTCGGGATTCAAGAAAACGCTGAATGGTACTGCCCGGCTCGAACTCAAGGACGGCGCCATCAAGGGCATCGATCTGGAAAAGGCGCTGCGCGACGCCAGGGCATTGTTCAGCGCAGGCAAGCGCGATGTGGAGCAAACGGCAGCGGCCACCGAGAAAACGGATTTCTCCGAAATGTCCGCCAGTTTCGATATCAAGAATGGCATTGCGCATAACGGCGATCTGCTGGCGAAATCGCCTTATTTGCGCTTGACCGGCGAGGGGGTTATCAATTTGCCGGCAAGCAGCGTGGACTATCTCGCCAAGGCCTCGATCGTAGCATCGAGCGCAGGGCAGGGAGGGCGCGGAGCAGATGATCTGCGCGCACTGACCGTGCCGGTGCGTGTGTCGGGACCATTTGCGTCGCTCAAGTACAAGCTCGAATTGGGTTCCATGCTGTCCGATTCCGCCAGACAGAAATTGCAGGAGCAAAAGGAAGAGATCAAAGGCAAACTGGAGCAGAAACTCAAATCGAAGCTGCTGGGCAAACCGGATGCGCCACCCGACGCAGGCGACCAGCCGGCGCAAACCGAGCCCAAGCTCGATGACCAGCTCAAGCAAAAGCTGAAGAAACTGTTTTGATTACGCAGTCAGCGGCCGGGATGGAAGGGTTTGCACAGCGCGTCATTGACTGGCAGCGCACTCATGGGCGCCACGACTTGCCGTGGCAGCAGACGCGCGACCCCTATCGCATCTGGTTATCGGAGATCATGTTGCAGCAGACCCAGGTTTCCGCGGTGCTGCCCTATTACGCCCGATTCCTGGCGCGTTTTCCCGACTTGAACAGTCTCGCCGCAGCGCCCGAAGACGCCGTGCTCGCTTTGTGGAGTGGCTTGGGATATTACGCGCGCGCGCGCAACCTGCATCGCGCTGCGCGCCTGATCGCTCAGAAGCACGGGGGCGAGTTTCCGGCGAATTTCGACGCGATACTGACATTGCCGGGCATCGGTCGCTCGACCGCCGGTGCCATTGCCAATTTCGCGTTTGGCGACCGGCGTGCCATTCTCGATGGCAACGTCAAGCGTGTGCTCACGCGCGTATTCGGCGTCGCCGGGTTCCCCGGCGAGCGTATCGTAGAACAAGCCCTGTGGGCGCAGGCAGAGGCCTTGTTACCGCTCGATCACGTCGAAAGCTATACACAGGGATTGATGGATCTGGGGGCCGGCCTTTGCACGCGCATCCGACCGCTCTGCGCTGCCTGTCCGCTTCATGGCGAGTGTTTCGCGCGGCGCGAGAACCGGGTCGAGGCATTGCCCACCCCCCGGCCGAAGAGAGCGCGACCGGAAAAGTCCACAGTCATGCTGATATTGCAGCGTGGCCCGCAGATATTGCTCGAGAAACGCCCGGCGCCGGGCATATGGGGCGGGTTGTGGAGTTTTCCCGAGACCGCCGATCTGGCGACTGCGGAGCACGTTTTGCCGGCGCGATTTGGCATCGAAGCGTTCGTGCAGCGCATACTCGGTGATGTACGCCACGGCTTCACGCATTATGCGCTGACCATTACTCCGGCCCTGCTGCAGGTAACTCGAATACAGCCGCGCGTCCAGTCTCCCGGGCAACAGTGGCTTACGCCTGCCAAGGCGATTGACGCAGCCGTACCCGCGCCGGTACGTGCGATCCTGCGAAGTCTCGTGGGCGATCGTTGATCAGGTGGCCTGCTGCAGATAAGTGTGCAACCGCTCCAGCCGTTCGCCAACGTCGCGCAATTCCAGCAGACTTTGCTTGACGCCCGGTTCCAGCGGCAGGACTTCGGCCAATCGATAACTGATCCAACGCGGATCGTCGTAGGCAAGCGGGGAAACGAAGTACTCGCTGCCGACTTTTTCCACGATCTGTTCCAGGACGCGCCGGCACAACGCGAGGACATCGGGCTTGGGAGTGCCGGTGGTATCGGCTAGCCATTCGACCTCGGCGAAGATCAGCCCATTGGGTTGGTTCGTGCGGCGCAAGATGCGAAACGGGACATCGCCACGGGTACGCAGATGAAATACGCCCAGATGCGGCATTTCCCATTCCTGGATCAGCGCGGTACACCCCACGATTTCAGGCAGCGCGGGCAAGCCCACTTCCTCGCCTTCACGGATGCGGCAAACTCCGAACGGCGCACTGTCTCGCACACAGGTCTTGGTCATTTCCAGATAGCGCTGTTCGAAAATCTTCAGAGGCAGCAGGCTCCCCGGATACAGGACGGTGTTGAGAGGAAATATCGGGATGCTGGTTGTCATCTAATCTGGCCTGGTATGGCGCGTAACGCCGCTCCAGAGCGTCAATCGGGGCCGTCGCCAGTTTCGCCCCAGCGCGGGACGAGATCGTGCGGCACCTTGATATGATCGAGAATGCGCGCTACCACGAAATCGATGAGATCTTGCGCAGTTTGGGGATGATTATAAAAACCGGGATTGGCAGGCAGAATGATCGCACCAGCCCGCGACAATCTGAGCATGTTCTCCAGATGTATCGCCGACAGCGGAGTCTCGCGCGCGACCAGTACCAGCTTGCGGGCTTCTTTCAACGCCACATCGGCAGCGCGTTCGATGAGGTTATCGGCCATTCCGGCAGCAATCGCAGCCAAAGTCCCCATGGTGCAAGGGCAGATCACCATGGCATCGGTCGGATTGGATCCTGAGGCGACCGGGGCAAACCATTCCTCCCGACCGAAAGCCTGCAGTTGGCCGGGCGCCGCCGCAAATCGCGTACTAAAGAATTCCGCCGCATCCCGCGCGCGCGCCGGCAAAGCGAGATCCATTTCCTGGCGCGCGACGATCTGCGCCGCCTGGGAGTACAACAGCGACACGCGGACACCCGCACCCAGCAGGCACTCCAGCAAGCGAATGCCGTAGGGCATTCCGGATGCTCCGGTCAAGGCCAGTGTAATTGACTGCGGTCGGGAACTCACGCGGCGGCCTCAAGAAATCTGGCGCTCACGCAATTCATACCGAAAGTTCGCGATGGCGCAACAATACGCTATGAGTGCGGCGGAAATGCGCAGCGAGCGCTTCGACGAAGTACACCGATCGGTGACGGCCGCCCGTGCAACCAATCGCAATGGTGAGATAAGCCCGGTTGTCGCGCAGGAAACAGGGCAACCACTTTTCAACATAATCGCGGATGTCCGCCAGCATGTGGCGCGCGTCTTCGCTACTCTGAAGGTAAGCTACCACCGGCGCGTCCTTGCCCGTCAGCGGCCGCAGTTCGGGCTCGTAATGCGGGTTGGGAAGGCAGCGAACGTCGAACACCATATCCGCATCGAGCGGGATGCCATGCTTGAAACCGAACGACTGGAACAACAGACGCAAGCCGGACGCGCCGCCCTGAAGCAGATCTTTTATCCAGGATCGCAGCAGGCTTGGTTGCAGATCGCTCGTGTCGATGCGGTGGCCCAGATCTCCCAGATCCCCCAGCAGTTCACGCTCTTGCTCGATGCATTCGGGCAGTGTCTGGTCCCGATCTGCGAGGGGATGGCGGCGCCTTGTTTCGGAGAAACGCTTGACCAGGGTATCTGTTTTCGAATCCAGAAAAATCAGGCGCACGTCGAAGCCGTGGGCGCGCAGCTGCGACAGGTGATCGGGTAGTTCAGACAACGTGGCTCCGCTGCGCACGTCGATGCTTACGGCAACGCGTTCGTAACCCTCCTGACCCAGAAACTGCAGCAAGCCGTTCAGTAGCTTGGCCGGCAGATTGTCCACGCAATAATAGCCGTTGTCTTCGAGCACGTTGAGGGCGATGCTCTTGCCGGAACCCGAGAGGCCGCTGATGAGGACGAGCTGCATGATTGCGGGCGCGAGCGCTAACCCCGCCTGCTGAGCTGCTTTTCCTGGCGCTGAATGAATTCCTGCGTGCTGTCGATGCCGCGCAGTTGCAATACATAATTGCGCACCGCGGCTTCCGCCAGCACCGCCAGGTTACGTCCTGCGGCGACAGGCAATACAACCTTGCGAATGCTGATACCCATGATGTCCTCGGCGCTCGCATTCAGCGGAAGACGCTCAAGCCCGGGGATGACGCCGCCCACGGGCTTTTCCATTTGCACGATCAGTTTGAGATTCTTCTTTGTCCGTACCGCGGTCTCGCCGAATATGGTGCGGATGTTGAGCATACCCAGGCCGCGCACTTCCAGGAAATCCTTCAGCAACTCGGGACTGCGGCCCTCCAGCGTTTCGGGCGCAATGTGGTAAAGCTCCACGACATCATCGGCTACCAGGCCACTGCCACGCGAAATCAATTCCAGGGCAAGTTCGCTTTTCCCGACGCCACTTTCGCCAGTAATCAGCAATCCCATCCCGAGAACGTCCAGAAACACGCCATGGCGCGTAACGAACTCGGCCAGGGCCCGGCCCAGATACGTGCGTATCACCCAGATGATCTGCAGGCTGTGCAACGGCGAAGAAAGCAGTGGAATGTTGCGCGACGTTGCAAACTCGGCAAGCGTCCTAGGCCAGTTTTCCTGCTCGCTTAGGATGATGCAGACAAGGCCGCTGCCCTCGAGGCGCGAAAGTGCCTCGCGCTGTTCACTCTCGCCGAGCGAGGCAAAATAGGCTGCCTCGGTGCGGCTGAAAATCTGTATCCAGTTAGGATGAACCAGGTTGAGATGGCCAATCAATCCCTGGGAGGCTTGATTGATCTCGCTGCTGTCGAGTGACGGGGACGCTTCGCGGGGACCGGATATCCAGCCGAGTTTCAGCGCATCCGCGTTGTCCTCAAACAGCTGCGCGACGCTGACCTGGGGCATGAGGTTCCCATTCGCTTATGAGTTGTTGCACAGCTGCGACATCCGGCAATTGCGCCAACTGGGCCCGCATGTCCTTGTCGCTGAACAGCTGCGCGAGCTCCGAGAGGATCTGCAGGTGCAGGTCGGTGGCTTTCTCCGGCACCAGAAGCACAAAAATCAGACTGACCGGATTGCCGTCCGGCGCCTCGAATGGGATTGGGTTGCGCGTGCGAACGAAAGCGCCGGCGGCATCCCGCAACCCCTTGATGCGTCCATGGGGAATGGCAATGCCGTGACCGAGGGCCGTAGAGCCCAGCCGTTCACGCGCGAGCAGCGCATCGAAGACCTGACCCCTGCCGATGTCGAGCGCATTTTCAAACAGCAGGCCGACGTGTTCGAACACGCGCTTCTTGCTGGTGACGTCGAGATCGAGCGTGATATTGGCGACCGGCAGCAGTCTGGAGATCAGACTCATGGCAGCTTTGGCGGTGAAACGTGACTATGACAGGGGCAGATTGCGGAAGGATTCTTCTTCGTGATGATCGACGCTTTTCTCCTTGTGCTTGAGAATCTGCCGGTCGAGTTTGTCCGCGAGCCCGTCAATAGCTGCATACATATTGGCATCGATGCATTCGACGTGAAGGTCTTTGCCGCGCACGTGCACCGTGGCGTCAACCTTGTGATCGAGCTTTTCCACAGAAACGATGACATTCACGTCTATGACGTGATCGAAGTGACGCGCGATGCGCGCGAGCTTGTCCATGATGTATGAACGGATGGCGGGAGTGACTTCCAGATGATGACCGGATAGCTGAAGATTCATAGGCTTTCCTCCGTTCGTTGGCTGATGGATCAAATCGATTTTCGCAGGTTGACCGGAAGAATCTGCAGGGATTCCCGGTATTTCGCGATGGTGCGGCGTGCCACCATGATGCCTTGTTTGCCGAGCACCTCTGATATCTGACTGTCGCTCAGGGGTTTGCGGGTATCCTCTTCGCCGACCATTTGTCTGATCAGCGCCCGAATCGCGGTTGCGGAGCACGCCCCTCCTGTCTCGGTAGAGACGTGACTGCCGAAGAAATACTTGAGTTCGAAAATACCTCGCGGCGTCAGCATGAACTTCTGGGTGGTAACGCGTGAGACCGTGGACTCGTGCAACCCCAGCGTCTCGGCAATCTCACGCAACACCAACGGGCGCATTGCCACTTCGCCGTGCTCGAAAAAATGCCGCTGACGATCTACGATCGCCTGTGAAACGCGCAAAATGGTGTCGAAACGTTGCTGGACGTTCTTGATCAGCCACTTTGCTTCCTGAAGCTGTCCGGCCAGTTGCTGAAAACTGGCATCGCGGTTGCGATGCAAAATATCGGCGTACATCCGGTTTATGCGCAGTTTCGGCATTGCTTCCGGGTTCAGGGAAGTTACCCACATCCCCTTGATTTTTCGCACCACCACATCCGGTATGATATAGCGCGTTTCGCTACCCGAGAAATTGGCCGCTGGGCGCGGGTTGAGTCCCGTGATCATTGCCTGAATCGTCCGCAGGACGGCGTCGTCGCAGCGCAAAATCTTCTTCAATCGGAAGTAATCGCGCGCCGCGAAAATATCCAGATGCTGCCTCACTATGAGCATAGCCTCGTCGCGGTGGGGCGTATCTTCGGGCAGGGCGTCCAGTTGCAAGGCGAGACATTCGCCCAGATTGCGTGCGCCTATTCCCGGCGGATCCAGGCTCTGCAGGTACTTCAAGCCGATGGTCAGCTCTTCTGCGTCGATCTCGAGTTCGACCGGTAATAGCGCCGCCAGTTCGGCGAGATCCTGGGTCATGTACCCATCGTCATCCAGATTGTCGATCAGAAAAGCGATAATGCGCTTGTCCCGATCCGGCATCTGCATCAGATTGATCTGGTCGAGGAGGTGATCGCGCAGCTTCGCCGGCTCCGCGGTCGCTTGCGGCGAGTCGGAATCCTCGTCCCCGTCCTGCCCGCCGAATGATCCATAGCCGTCATCTACCGACCAGTCCGACTCCACTGCCGAGCGCTCGTCTGCTCCGTCGTGCTCGGACGGCGGGGCGGGCGTCTCGGATTCCGCAGTGGTGGTGGAGGTGGCCGGAGCCAGTAGCGATGGGGGGACCGACGCTTCTTCCTCATCATCGCGTTCCAGCAGTGGATTTTCCTGCAAGAACGTCTCAATTTCCTGGTTCAGCTCCAGCGTGGAAAGCTGCAGAAGCCGGATAGACTGCTGCAGTTGAGGTGTTAGCGTCAGGTGCTGCGAAAGTTTGAGCTGAAGGGAATGCTTCATCGGCTGGCTATTGGTAGTACGTACCGGGCTGCACATTGCCGCCCGCCTGTTGCACGGACGGCAGGGTCTACAGCCTGAAGTGCTCGCCCAGATACACTTTTCTTACACTTTCATTATAAACGATTTCTTCCGGTTTGCCCGCAGCGAGCACGGTGCCGTCGTTGATGATATACGCGCGGTCGCAAATGCCCAAGGTCTCCCGCACATTGTGATCGGTGATCAGCACACCGATATCGCGTTCTCTCAGAAAACGGATGATTTTTTGAATGTCCAGCACGGCGATCGGATCGACGCCGGCGAACGGTTCGTCGAGCAGGATGAACCGCGGTTGGGTCGTCAGCGCCCGGGCGATCTCGACACGGCGTCGTTCGCCGCCTGAAAGGCTGATGGCCGGACTATTGCGCAAATGAGCTATATGCAAGTCATGGAGCAATTCATCGAGCTGCGTCTGAATGTTTTCCTGGTCCAGTTCGCGTAGTTCCAAGACCGCCTGTATATTTTCTGCTACGGTCAGTTTGCGGAAAATCGAGGCTTCCTGGGGCAGGTACGATAAACCGAGCCGCGCCCGCCGGTGAATGGGGGTATGCGTAAGGGTCTCGTCGCCCAGATACAAGTCGCCCCCGTCTACCGCCACCAGACCCACCATCATATAGAAGCATGTCGTCTTGCCCGCGCCATTGGGGCCTAGCAGTCCGACGACCTCGCCGCTGGACACGCTCAACGAAACGTCCTTGACGACGGTGCGCGCCTTATAGCGCTTTTTCAGCTTTTCCGCGCGCAGCTGGCTCATCGGGCTCCGAGAGAGAAAAATTGCCGCGTCATTACTGCGCGGGCGTTTGCACGGACTCGGAGTTTCTGAGTTCGACGCCCCCCGAGGAACTCGATGGCGTACCGGGTTTTGGTTTCGGTTGGATCACGGCGCGTACTCGCCCTTGGGGATTGCCTGACGTCGAGGCTGACTTGCCGCCCCCAACGACCTGGAAGAACTCGGTGACCGCGTTGTAGGAGATGTAGTCGCCCCGAACTTCGTCGCCGCTGCGCTGAATGCGGGCATTGGTAAACATCTGCATCTTGTCGGCCTTGCCGTCGTACTCCAGGCGTTCGGCGAATCCCTCGATGTATTCCTCCGTGCCTTCGCGCTTCTGGCGAAAGTAGGCGGGATTTCCGAAGGCTATGCCGTACTGAAAGCCCTGAGCATCCTGTTTCACGATGATCTTGTCCGCCTTTATGCTCATCGTGCCCTGGGTCAGCGTGACATTTCCGACGAACACCGCTTCTTTCTTGGCATCGTCGAGATCGACGCGGTCTGCTTCGAGGTTGACAGGCTTGTCACGATCCGCTCGTTCCGCGAGGGTCATTGCGGGATTGCTCAGCCCGGCAGCCAGCGCAGCGGCTATTGCCAGCCGAAGGAGCCTAGCGCTGGCCGGCAGCTTGTGGTTGTGACGCGGTGCGTTTCGGTACGTCATAACTGGCTTTCACGTCGGACAGCAGTTTGATCTCATGGGTGGCGCTGTTGAATTCTAAGCCAACCGAACTGGCCGTGGAGATTCCCTCGACCATGCGCACCGGTTTATCGGTCTTTGCCAGGTCCTTGTCGGGAATGACATGCAGGAAACTGGTGAACACGCCCAGTTCAGCATTGCTGGCGTACGCCGACCGAATAATCTGCACGTCTCCCCGGAAGAACACGTCATCGCCCCCTTGGGCGACCTCGGCGGTTTCCGATCGTATGGTCACGGGAGCACGCTTATGATCGAAATAGACCAGACGCGGCAGCGCCAGCTGGGTGCTGTTGTCGTCCGGAAAGTGAACCATGCGCGTGGCAGCGAGCGCATAACGACGGGTTCCGTCCGGATTCATCTTGACCGCCGAGAAGCCCTCAATGACGAAGTCCGGATCATGCCGTGTGCTGCCGTCTGGCAGACGAGCCTGCGGCTGCACCTTGCGATCAAGCCAGAAACTAAGTGAGGCCAGCAAGACCAGCAGGATCAGTGGCGACCAGGTGATTAGCCGGTCGTTCATGCCAGATATGCCCGCATCTTGTCTTCAAGCGCGCCCCGTGCCAGCATCAGGAATTCGCAGGCTTCGCGCACGGCGCCGCGTCCCCCCGCCGCCTGAGTGACGAAGTGCACGTGGCTGCGGACCATTTCCGGCGCATTGGGAACGCTGAAAGCAAGACCGCAGCGGCGCAGTACAGGCAGATCCGGCAGATCGTCGCCCATGAAGCAGGTCTCTTCCTCGGCGAAATCAAGCTTGCGCAACAGGCGACTGTAGGCGTCGAGCTTATCGTCAACGCCCTGCAGCAGATGCGAAATGCCCAATTCCTTGGCACGCAGCGTGACGACCTTGGATTTACGCCCCGAGAGTAGTGCCGTCGTGATACCGGTCGAGGCCAGCAATTTCAGTCCCAAACCATCAAGAATATTGAAGGCTTTCATTTCCTCCCCGCGCTCGCTCAGGTAGAGCGTTCCGTCGGTGAGCACGCCATCGACATCAAAAATGGCAAGGCGTATGCGATGCGCACGCGCGATCAAACGTTTATTCATGTTGAGTGCCGTAGTTCCCGGTGTGGATGCGCTCAATCGCTTGCTCATATGACTTTCGCCAGCATCAAGTCATGCATGTTCAAGGCGCCTACGAGTTCATGGTTCGCGTCCACTACCAGCAGTTGAGAAATCTTGTTCTGCTCCATGACGTCGGCGGCTTCGGCGGCGAGTTGATCCGGCCCCACGCAGCGAGGATTCGCCGTCATCAATTCGCTCAATGCCATATCGCGCAAATCACCCCCCTTTTCAAGCGCGCGCCGCAGATCGCCATCTGTAAATATGCCCACGACACGCTTCGTGCCGTTTGTCACCGCAGTCATGCCCATGCCTTTTCTCGACACCTCGAGAATCGCTTCGGCGAAACTTGCCTCGTCGGTGACCGCGGGGACCGCCTTGCCAGTGCGCATGATGTCGCGGACATGCGTCAGCAGCCGTCTGCCCAAACTGCCGCCGGGATGAGAGCGCGCAAAGTCGTCTTTGCCGAACCCGCGCGCTTCGAGCAGCGTAACGGCCAGCGCATCGCCCAATGCCAGCGCTGCGGTCGTGCTCGCCGTGGGCGCCAGACCCAGGGAGCAGGCTTCTTCCGCAACGTTCGCGTCGAGATGCACATCGGCTTCCCGGCCCAGTGAAGAGTTGGGATTTCCGGTAATGGCAATGAGCTTGCCACCCATGCGCTTGATCAGCGGTACGATGACCAGAAGCTCCGCACTCTCGCCGGAATTCGACAACGCAATGATCACGTCTTCGCGCGTCACCATGCCCAAGTCGCCGTGGCTCGCTTCAGCCGGATGCACAAAAAATGCGGGTGTGCCGGTACTTGCCAGCGTTGAGGCGATTTTTCGCGCAATGTGGCCGGACTTGCCCATGCCGCTGACCACGACACGGCCCTCGCAGCCAAATACGATCTGCGCCGCGCGCACGAAATTCGCATCCAGGCGATCAGCCAACAGTTGAACCGCGCGTGCCTCGATCTGCAACACGCGCCGTCCTGCTTCGAGTGCCTGGCCCGCGTCAAGATTTCCCAATTTTGTCATGGGCATCGAGTATAACTCATGCCATCCTGACCCCACGACGGCAAAATATCCTGTGCTAGAGTTCATGCGCTCCCCTGACTCTCTCACGCCAACCATGAGCCTCGGCATTCTCGAATTAGTGCTCCTGTTGCTGACCGCGGCGGTCATCGTCGTGGTGATTTTCAGGGTCTTGAAGTTGCCGGTGCTGCTCGGCTATCTGCTGGTGGGAATTCTGATCGGGCCCCATGCGACCGGCCTGATACCCGATAACGAAGACACGCGATATCTTGCCGAGTTCGGCGTGGTCTTTCTGATGTTCAGCGTGGGGCTCGAATTCAGTCTGCCCAAGTTGATGACCATGCGCCGCGTTGTTTTCGGCCTTGGATCCGCACAGGTCGGGCTGACCGCGCTGATCTGTTTTGTGGTCGCGATTGCGCTTGATCAAGATTGGCGCAGCGGTCTGGTGCTCGGCGGTGTGCTGGCGCTGTCCTCTACGGCCATTCTTGCAAAGATGCTGGCGGAGCGGCTTGAACTCAACCGGCCGCATGGCCGTCGCATCATCGGCATCCTGCTTTTCCAGGATCTCGCCGTAGTGCCCTTTCTGATCCTGTTTCCAGCGCTCGGACAGGACAGCGACACATTGGCGCGCGAGCTGTTGATCGCGTTGGCCAAAGCCGGTGTCGTTCTGTTCGTCGTGTTGACCATTGGCCAGCGCGTCATGAGCCAGTGGCTGACCCTGGTCGCCAGGCAGAAGTCCTCTGAGCTGTTCGTCCTGAATGTGCTGTTCATCACGCTCGGGCTGGCATGGCTCACAGGCGTGGCGGGTCTTTCCATGGCTCTGGGGGCGTTCCTGGCCGGCATGCTGATCTCGGAAACACAGTATCGCTACCAGGTCGAGGAGGACATCAAGCCATTCCGCGATGTTTTGCTGGGGTTATTCTTCGTCACGATCGGCATGCGCCTTGATTTGCATTTCGTAGCCGTCAACTGGGCCGGCATCGCCGTGATGCTGATCGCGGTGATTGCGGGCAAGATTGCCGTGATCCTGGCCGTGACGCGGCTGTCCGGCACAACCACCGCGGAAGGCCTGCGCACCGGGCTCGCACTTGCAGGTGCGGGGGAATTCGGGCTGGTGCTGCTCGCGCAGGCAGCGCAATTCCGCCTGCTGCCGACCGAATTGCTGCAGATGACGCTTGCAGTCCTGGTGCTGTCCATGCTGATTTCCCCTTTCATCATCGAAAACAGTGAACGACTGGTGCGACCTTTTAGCGGGAGCGAATGGATGAACCGCGCCATGGCGCTGCACAATATCGCGATCCAGTCGATGGCGGCTGATAACCATGTGATCATCTGTGGCTATGGGCGCAGCGGGCAAAACCTGGCGCGGTTTCTGGAAAAGGAGAATGTTTCGTTCATCGCGCTCGATCTGGATCCGCAGCGCGTTCGCGAGGCAGCAGCTGCGGGGGAGAGCGTGGTGTTCGGCGATGCTGCCCGGCGCGAGGTTCTGATCGCGGCTGGATTGCTTCGTGCCAAGGTGATGGTGATCTCCTACGCCGACACCGTCTCCGCGTTGAAGATTCTTGCTCTTGCGCAGGAATTGCGTCCCGGCCTGCCTGTCGTGGTAAGGACGCTCGACGATAGCAATATCGACCAGTTGAAGCAGGCCGGCGCGGCCGAGGTGGTGGCTGAAATACTGGAAGGAAGCCTGATGCTCGGCACGCAGGCGCTGATGCTTCTGGGAGTACCGCTGAATCGCGTGTTACGCCGCATTCGAGAGACGCGCGAACGGCGGTACGGCCTGTTTCGCGGCTTTTACCGGGGCGTGACCGATCAGGTCGATGAAGCTCTCGACAGGTTTCAGCCCAGGCTGCATTCAGTGGTATTGCCGCCCGGGTCCCGTACAGCGGGCAGGACGTTGCAGGAACTCGACTTGTCCCGCTTTCACGTGGACATCACGGCTGTGCGCCAGCGCAATATCCGCGACTCAGCCCCCAAGCCGGATCTACGTCTGGGTATTGGCGATGTCATCGTGCTGCGCGGCCGGCAAGAAGACCTGGTCGAAGCCGAGATGTTTCTACTCCAGGGATGACCTGATAAAAATAGCCCGCACACGGCGGGCTATTCTCGGTTACAGGTGTGGGAGGCTTAAATGCTCATGCATACCGTAAAGCTGTCCGCGGAGGCGCCCTGAACGGTGGCTGTCGAGGACGGGGCGCCGGGGATGGTCGATTGCAGGATGGCCCGCATGGACCCCGTTGCAGGGTTGCCGTCGTCGAGCGTGGCGTCGAGCTGCAGAACGAATTGCCCCAGGATATTTTTGGAGCAGATGAGATAACTGCCGTTCATGGTGCCAGTCATGGTGGCGAAAGCAGTATTGCTCTGAACACCGATTTGGCCGCCGTTTGCGTTTTTCGGCCAGTAATCGGCATTGGCGGCGCAGCTGACGGTTGTCGATCCTGGCGCCAGACCAGCCAGGCGCACGTGCTGCCAGAACAGGCAGCTTTCGTCCGTGTTAGTGGTGGTGTCCCAGGTGCCATTGATTACCCCGTTGCCGACGCTGCCCGCCGGTGTCGTGGCCAGCGTCGAGCCGGGAAG
Organism: uncultured bacterium; assembly: GCA_965233135.1. Classification (GTDB taxonomy): domain Bacteria; phylum Pseudomonadota; class Gammaproteobacteria; order Burkholderiales; family JACQAP01; genus JACQAP01. The sequence goes on from CBDDRM010000118.1 coordinate 13,916, forward strand.
ATGGGTTGCAACCTGCGCATCATCCCCCGGCAACGTCTTAAACTTGTCCTGAAAGCCATAGATCATGACCGGAATATTGCGAAAGTCCGTGGCATAGCTCTTGACTTTGGCGTTGTTGATCAATTCCTGGCCTTTGAGCACGCCGCCAAGGAGCAGGCCGATGATGACCAGCACAATGGCAATTTCGATAAGCGTAAATCCGCTATTTTTTGTCCGATTCATCTATATGCTCCAATCGCGAGGAATGCCCAGTGGGTCCCGTCACGCCAGAAGCATGCCAGACGAAATGAGATTCCATGCGCGCCGGCACGTGGCCGTTTGATGATGGAGTCATAAATGCACCCCTACGTGGTATCAACATAAGTATCTGAGAGATATACTTGTCTAGCGGAGAGCCGAAACATGGCGCGATCATTTGTACGATAACGCGCGCCGCAAAAGCGGTGCGGTTGATTGTTATGTTTCCGTCGCATTCGTCGAAATTTCGACATTTTGCGATGGTGGCGGCTCGCGCGTTCTGGTGTTCCTGTCGAACACGGGCGATGGCGGCACCAATCGGCAGGTGCGAACGGGAAATGGCGATGGGGTCAGGTAAACTCTTGTTGAAGGCTATCCTTTAGTGATGAGTACGGAAGCGATCAAATTATCTGCGCCGCAGCGCTTCATTGCCTCGATCCGCCAGCAACACTGGTTATCGCTGGCTTTGCTCGCTTTGCACAGCGCGCTGGTGCTGAATTTGGCAGACCCGCTGGCGCGTGCGTTGTTGCTCTCTCACTTCGGCTTGTTCCTGCTGTGGCAACCGCTCTGGCGTGGCGGTCAAAAATTGGTGCCGGGACAAGTCGCGCTGATCGTCGGCGCGGCGATCCTGCTGATTGCGACCGCCAGTTACTGGATGATGGCGCTGTGGATATCCGTGTTGTTTTCCCTGATCGGCGGGAATGTCCCCGGCATCAAGAACTTTCGCCAGCGAGTCGTCTCGCTGCTGGCTGCGATTTACCTGCTCTCTGTTTTGTTGATGTGGGTCGTGCCGCATTTGTTCCCCGACGAGACGTTTTCCGAGTCTTTCCGCGCGCTGGTGCGCTACGGGCTGGTTATTCCGGCAGTCGCCATTTTCTTTATCCGTACAGAAAAATCGGAATCGGCATCGGCGTATTCGGTCGACCTTTTTTACAGCCTGTTGCTGTTCCTCATGGTGGTCGTGCTGGTTTTGGGCGCCTTTGCCATCAAGCAAGTCAGCCACGGCAACTACGCCGTGTCGCTGGCGCAGGCATTGATCGTCGCTGCGGGTCTGCTGGTCGTGCTGTCGCTGCTGTGGGATCCGCGCGCGGGGTTCGCGGGTATCGGGCAGTTGGTAACCCGGTATTTTTTGAGCATCGGCGTGCCGTTCGAGCGTTGGATGCACAGCCTTGCCGGTCTGGCGGACCGGGAACGCGATCCCGACAAGTTTGTAATCGTTGCGGCGCACGAGATGGCAAGCTTGCCGTGGTTATCGGGCATCGGCTGGCAATCGAAGACCTCAACCGGCAACGCAGGTGAGATAACCAAATATGTGACTGAGTTCACGTTTGGCGGATTGTCTTTGCGGCTTTACACCAGATGGGCGCCCAGTCCCGCGTTAGTGCTGCACATCCGCTTGCTGGCCCGGTTGCTGGGCGACTATTACGAGGCCAAGATGCGCGAGCAGGACCAGCGCCGGAATGCCTACGTGCAGGCGATTTATGAAACGGGCTCAAGGCTGACCCACGACGTCAAGAATCTGCTGCAAACGTTGCGTTCGCTGTGTGCCGCTGCAGAAACCAGCGATGAGAGCGACTCGGACGCTTTGCGCTTGCTGATGCAGCGTCAACTACCGCAAATAACGCAGCGGCTGCAGATCACCCTCGACAAACTCAATACAAAGCCCGCCTCCGTCCAGGACAGCGCACCGGCCAAAGACTGGTGGCGGGACTTCCAGCAACGTTATGCGCATGAGCGCATCGAGTTTGATCAGGGCTCGCTGCCCGGCGACGCCATGCTGCCCACCGATTTGTTTGCCTCAGCAGCCGAGAATTTCGTGCAGAACGCACTGGAGAAGCGAAAGCTCTCGCCCAGTCTTCGTATTCTCGTGCGACTGCAGTGGAACGACGGTTTCGTTCTTTCGGTATGCGATGACGGCCAGCCCGTTGCTGATACGATAGTCGGACGCCTGTTCAATTCCCCTGTGCAATCCAATACCGGTTTCGGCGTTGGAATGTATCAGGTGGCGAAATTTGCAACGGAACAAGGTTACGAAGTGGCGATTTCGAGCAACCAGGTCGGTAAAGTCTGTTTTACGCTGGCTCGCTCCAAGTAAGCAGCTTCGGCGACCGGTGCACGCGCCTTACGGGTCGCCGGTCTGGCACACCGCGCGCCAGACACCGTGCGTGAGCGAGATATCGCTGACGAGTGTCGCGCCAAAATGAACCAGTTCCTCGACCTTGCTCGTAACCGCTTCGCGCGTCGGTCCCGTCACGATCTGCTTGCCCTCGATCGTTGCAACCTTGCAGGCAGCTGACTCGCGCGCGGGCTGTCCGCAACTGGCGATCCATTTGTCATTGACCCGCGTGGCGGGTGAAATAACACTAGCTCCCGCTTGTTCCAGTTCCTTCAGGGCGCGCTCCACTCCTTGCTTGCTGTAGCCGGAGATGATGAGATTGGCGCCGGCATCGAATATCCGCGCCGCCAGGCTGTCATCGGAGGGCGCCGGCCCGGGGACCGGTGAAAAATACTCGAGCGCAGCGCCGGGGTCGTCTGCCCTGGCGGACCGCGAGAGATCGACTTCAGCGGCCTCATATTTCCCGCGCAATTGCGTACCAACGGAGTACACCTCGTGTTCTCGCACATGCTTGTCGGAGCGAAGCCCCTCGTGTTTGAACCAGTTGGCGTAATCGCTGGACAGGCGGGATGCCACTTCGAAAAAAGAGCGCGACACCAGAAGCTGCCCCGCTTGTGAAAAGCTCATGACGCGCTGGGCCACATTGATGCCATCGCCGATGATGTTCGCTTGACCATTGATATCCTTCACCAGCCGGACCGGACCGAGGTTCAATCCCATGCGCACCGGCAAGGTGCTGCCGTCGCGAATTGCAAGTGCGACGAACAGCGCGTCCTCCGGGTCTCCGAGAAACGCGATCGCCGCGCCATCGCCCGTGTCGAGGATGACTCTGTCACGGTGAGCGACGGCCTCAAGCGCTTTCGACACCGTGCGGTTGAACGATTCCTTTACGCGCGACTGGTCGGCGACGGATCTCGTCGAGTACTCGACGATGTCGAGGAATAGCACGCTGCACACTACGGTGCGGCTGGAGTTCTCCATTGCTGACGTCCGAGAGTACCGGTAACAACGCAGTACATTTTACTGTGAATGGGTCACAGAGAGGTCAACCGGCCACGAGGAGGCCGCGCTTCAAATCGTCACGATTGCCGTCACGGCAGCAGGTTCGCAGCGATCATCCGGGTCAAAAGCGTGGTGGCGGGAATCCAGACCAGTATGTCGTCGAATTCATTGCCAGCCCCTGCCTGGCTGCGAATGCGGTTGACGAAAGTGGTGTCGGTATTGGCGTTTTCTGCCTCGTCGGGACATGCGCCCGTACAACTTCCCTGGTTCTTGCCGTTCGATACCACTACCGCAACCACATTCGGTGTTGTGGCACAGCCAGCACTTGGGCAGATGCGAAGATCCGGCGTGCTGGCCAGGGTAATGGTCGCCGACGGGTTCGCAAACGCGAGGGTGACGCGATAGCGTAGTGCGCGTCCCCAGGCGTCTGCGTTGCCTATGCTTAAGGTTGCCCAAGGTAACGTACCCTGGGCGTTGGTGCAGGCGGCTGCCGTGATGTTCTCGCTGCCGTCAGCGTCGGTATCCGGACAGGGGAGGCGCCTGTTGATCACCGCAAATCCAAGCAATGCATCGCGGACATCGTTCAATGTGCGAGTAGTTTCGTCGTAGTAGCGCTGTTCCATCTGGGCCGACAATGGCACCAGGATCGATCCGGCGAGCAACGCAAGCACAAACAGCACGATCGCGATCTCCACCAGCGAAAAACCTCTTTGCGCCGCATTTGCTTGGAGAGCCATGGGTGTATTCACGTCAGGGCGCCAGTGTGAAAGATTGGTCGTTGAAGGTCGATGTGATGGGTTTTGCCTCGAACACACGATCCGATACCGACGAATTTCCCCCTTCGAGATAGTTTGCGACCGTGTATGGTCCGCGAGACTGACCGGATAGTACGGGGCCTGTCATGACGATCAGGGCTCTGACGTCATTGCTTGCCGCACCGGTGGACGTGTTGCAAAGGCTCAGGCATGCCGTCGGTCCTGGCGGTGTCGGCGGGCTGCCGCAGGCGTTGACAGCCGTGGTGCAGCTACCTGCGCCGTCGGGGGCCCATCCCGGAGCGACGGCGTAATACGCTACCTTGGGCCACTGATTTTGCGTGAGCCACGAGGAACCGACCCAGGCGCTCAGTTGTGGGCGCGTAATCGTGACGCTTTGCGTGCCGAAGAACGCTATGGGCGCGGACGTCTGGCCGGTGATCACGATGCGGGCACGTCCGTTGGCTTCCAGTACCTGATTGACGATTGTCACATTATTCAACGGCGGATTCGCGGCGACGGACGCGCCGGTGATCGGGTCCACGAACGCCCCTCCGACATTGTTCGCGTATGCGGTGACCGTCACGGTGGTGCCGATGGGCAGGAGCGCAAACGACAGCCATATGGACGTGCAACTCATCTGGTTAATCGTCGACGAGCAGCCCAGGAAGATCAGGCCTCCGGCCATCGAGGACGCTGCACTGTCCATTGCCACCGGATTGATAGTCGCCGCCGCAGGGAATAGCCCTTCGTAGGTGCCGCTCGCGCCTGCGAAATTTGCTGCAACGCTGGTGTCGCCAAAAGGGGCCGCAAAGGGATAGCGCCCCCAGTCGGCAACATATTTCGCCAAATAAGTCCCCGCGGATCGCAATTCGGCGGCGACGCGCTTTTCGGCCAGCCGGAAGATCTCCGCCGGCCGGATCGTGATCAGACGGTCGTTGAAAGTCGCGGAGGCGCTAGCCGTAGCGAAAGTCGTGGTGGAGGTGGCGTTGGTGCCTTCCAGATAATGCGAAACGGTATTCGCATTCGCGCTCGTCCGACTCTGCCCCTGACTCGCAAGCGCATCTCCGGGTGCAAAGATAACAGCGACAAGCGATGCTGCCGGCGTAATCCCTGTGACCGTCAGTTGACCGGGCGTATCGCTGTTGAGGGCGACGCTGCCGTTGGCGTGAAAATCGTCGGAAAGCGCATACCAGAGCCGTTCGCCGCTGCCATCGCGCAGATCCGCAATGCCGAGGCTTCGCCAGGGCAAACGCCCGACCAGCGAGGCACAGTTGCTGCCTATGGTGTCTATGCCGACATCGATCTGCCCGTTGTTATTGGTATCCGGGCATAACAACTCTCCGGGACGATTGAGGTCCGTAGCGGCATACGAAATCAACGCCTCTTTCGCTTTCGCCAAGACTTGTTCGGTGACCTGATCGCCGCGCAGTTTGGACCCGAAACTGCTCAGCAGCGTTACCGCGAGTGTGCCCGCGGCGAGCGCAATCATCACGACAATGAGTATCAGCGTCACCCCGCGTTGCCCGAACCGCAAAGATCCGCCCGGAATCTTGCGCCGGGGAAATGGCCTGCACGGGCGTACGCGGAGCATGATCGACAACGATCAAGGCCGTAGGGTCGGATCGGCCGCCACCGGTGCATTTGGTGCCGGGCCGTCAACCAGTTCCGCTGGGCCTGATGTCCTCTCGTTCGTACGACCAGACCTGTTCGCCGGCTCGCGTAATGGCGGCGCGAAGCTCTCGCGCACTGTTCCCGTAATGGTGTCCAATTGCTGACCGACGCGCAATTCTCTCGGGCCAGCGCCCGGGACGTTCACCCGCGCCGAAGCAGGATCTGCCGCTGGAGCAGCGCGGATACGGCCCGATCGTCCACGATTTGAGGCCTTGCCATTCACCCATACCGTCGTTTCCCCGTCACTGCGCACAACGACCCCGTCGAGCTTCACGATGGCCGGTCCCCGTCGCACGGGCGCGGCTTGCATGTTCTTTTCCTTCTTTCCGGCATCGAGGTTGGCGCGCTGTGCCGGGGTGAAAAACAACCGCCCCAGTGACTCCGCCTGCACGGGTGTGCTGCATACCACAGCCAATAACAATAGGGCCGATGCGGATACGCGCTTCATCGCCGAGTCTCTCGATCTGGTTCGATAGTGACCCAGGACAGATCGCATTCAGCGGTCAGGTTGGGCTGCTTCGGCTGAGGCGCCCCCTGCCGGCCCGCGCGATCAAGCGTACATTCGTTCAGCGTAAACAGTCCTGCTTGTTGCGCGGACAGCGCATCCAGCAATCGCATGAGGTCACCTTCGTGCAGCACGCCAAAGAACAGTTTCATCTGAGACTGTTTGACGCGCTCGGCGAGTGGGTGATCTTTGCCGGAAAACTCGTACGGCGCCTGGGCGCTCATCTGATAATTCACGCCGAACAATCCGGCCTGCGCGTTGGCCTGTCGCAGACTCTCGACCCAGTTAAGGCGCTGTTCGGACCCCACTACTCCAAGCCGTTCGAGCTGTTTGTAAGCCTGAATATAGTGGAGCACGGTCTGTCGTTCCTCACCGGAACGTTGATACCGGGTCCTGGCACTATCGAGCGCGGCCATCTGATCGCGATAACGAGTTTCAGATCGTTTGAGCTGATCCGATGTGAACCATACCAAGGCACAAGCCGCGGCGATCGCGATGGCGAACACGATCGCGGGCATTTTCATGGCATAGAGATCCTTGGAAGTAAGTGTCATCTATGCTCCTTTGCGCAGGATCACCAGCAGTTCGAACCGGGCTGCTTCATTGCCGCTAAGCAATTCCGTACTACCGGTCAATCCAGCTTCCGGACTCACGTCGAGCGGCAATTTCAGCGCTCTCACTTCCGCGACAGCGGAATTCTCGGCCACTGATTTGGCGAAGCCATCGATGGCGTTTATCGCAGCGCGATAATCACCGGCGAAGTTCGGCACTGCCCCGTACACGACGCCGCGCTGGAGCCGACCAGTCTCGCCGCCCGTGGTCTGCTTGACGCCCAGTCTGGCAGGCAATGTCTCGCCGTAATGCCATTCGATGCGCTGGAGCTGGATTCCCGGAGATGCGTCCAGTGCGCGGCTGATCAGCGTGAGCATGGGTTGCGGTGTGCGCAATCCCGCGCGTATCTGTTCGGCAATTTCCACCGTGTGGCGCAAATTGTCCGCGCTGGTGGGGGCATCGGGAAATTGCGCCGTTACCTGCTGATACTTCGACTGGTACTCGGTGGTCTTTTGCTGCGCGATAACGGTGTCCTGATCGATCGACACGGCGCGATAAACGTTGACACCGCTCCATATCACGGCGCCAAGCACCGCCGCGCCGGACGCCGCGTATACCCATCGACCCGCGGCATAGCGTTGAAAAGTGCGCCGCAGATGCGGTGGGGCGAAATTGACCGTCGGCGTTTGCTCGCCGAGCAAATGCAGATGCAGGACGTCCGGGGATACCTGCAAGTCGGCGATGCGGATACCGACCTGCTTGTGAATATCCGCCAGGTTCAAATACACGCATTGGACATTCGGGCGTCCACGCATGATTGCCGGGGGTAAACCCGACAGCGACCCGTCCAGGTCGAGAATGACGAGCTCGAGAGTATCGTCGACATGGGTAACGGTCAGCGCGTCCAGATACATGCGCGTATTGCCAATCTCGTCCGCGTAGTGCTGATCGGCCATCTCGGCATCTGCGCGCAGCGGCGTCAGGCGGCTGATGCGGAACTTCAAGTCCTTGAAGAAAGTTTGCCGCAATCCCGCACTATTCTTGCTGACGATCAGAAGATTGGGATGCTTCAGCTTCAGCCGTTCGATCAGGGATGCGCTGACCAGCGCGAGAGGAAAGATGCCGGAAACCGGCATGCCGTGCGCTTCTATGACCTTCAGCCACGGAACCAGCAAGTCGGGATTGGTCAGAGCCGCAAAGAGATAACGATCATCACGACGCTTGCCCGTCTCCCGGTCTTGCAGGGCGAAAGAGGCATAAGGTGTCGCGCGGTAAAGTTGTTTGAGCTTGCGGCCGACCATTTCCGTCCGGTCGCGTCCGCGAATATGCGGCAGCGTCTCGAAACGGAAATCCTCCTCCACGGTATCCACAATGATATGCACCGGCAGACCCTGCGCATTGCGCAGGAAACCGTCGAATGCGGTCCAGCCCGCTTCGGTGTTTTCGAAGCGCGCGCACGATACCACGCGCCGTCGCCGCCAGAGCGCCGCCGTGGCCTGATCATTGGATACGCAAAGAAGAAGCTTGGCCGCCATTGCTTTAAAGTTTCAGTTTCCCGAGGACATCGTACACAGGCGTGAGCACTGAAAACAGGATGAGGGCAAGCATGCCGCCAAGCACCAGCGTCAGGGTTGGCTCGAGAAGCTTCAGTGCCTTGTCAACCGAATCGCGCACGTCGCGGTTGTAGAAATAAGTTACGTTCAGCAGCGCCGTATCCAGTGCCCCGGTGGTCTCTCCCACTCTGAGCATGCGAATCACCAACGGCGGAAACATTCCCAGATTCTGAAACGCTTCAGACATGCTCTCGCCGGCGTTGATCTGCTGGCCGGCACGCTGCAAGCCATCTGCGATGACTCGATTGGCGACAATGTCTTCGCTGGTTTTTACGGCATCGAGTATGGTGATTCCAGAGCGATACATCAGGGCAAAGAAATTCGTAAACCGGGCCATGATGATCTTTTGCAGAATCTCTCCCGTGACCGGCAATCTCAGAATCGCATAATCGAAAAGGTAACGCGCCCTTGGGCGCGTGCGAACCATGAAAGTGACAACCACGGCGCTGAGCACTGGCAGGGCGATGAGTATGGGCCACCAGGTCGCGGTGAAATTGGACAGCCAGATCAAGATTCTTGTCTGAATTGGAAGGTCCAGGCCCATGGTCTTCAATAACTGAGTGACTTGCGGAACGAGATACAGGAGCAGGAAGACCATTACACCCGTTACGACCACGAACACCAGTGCCGGGTAGACCAGAAGCCGCCGGGTCTGCGACACCAGTTCATCCTGCCATTTGAGCGTGGCCCCGAGATTCTCGAAGACTTCGGTCAGGGTGCCTGAGAGTTCGCCAGCTCGGATGAGGCTCACGAAGACCGTATTGAACACTCGCGGGAATCCCTGGAGAGCCTGCGACAGTGTTTTGCCTCCCTCGATATCCTCAAGCACCGAAGTCAATATCTCGCGAAATCGCGGGTTTTCCATACTCCCGCGCAAATCCCGCAGCCCGTCGAGCAAGGGAATGCCGGCTCGAGACACCTGCTCCAGGTCGAAACAAAACGTAATCAGATCCTGCCGTGTAATGCTGCCACCGGAGATCGAAGCCCCCTGGCTGCGCACAAGCCTGGTCGTAATGAGATCGAGGCCCATTTTCTTCAGTCGCAGCTCGAGATCCACCTCATTAGCTGCATCGAGCTTGCCGCGGGCGGGGCGCCCGGTCCGATCAATCGCCTTGTACTGATATGCGGCCATGGAATTTGCGGGAGCGTTGCCGGTTTGCGTTCAAGAAGTCCGAAATATGGAGGAGCTCGAACTGGGCGTTTTCATGTGGCACGGGCCGTCAGGTCAATGGCGCGTGCAACCTCAGCCAGACTGGTGGAGCCTTCTACGACGCGCGCAATGCCTTCCTCTGCCAACGAGCGAAAATTCTTGGCGAAGGCCGCTTCGCGCATCTCCCGGGGGCTTGCCCTGCGTGCGACAAGTTCGTCCAGATCTGAGTCCATGTGCAGTATTTCCATGACCGAGGCGCGCCCTCGGTACCCACGATGGTTGCACCGGTTGCAGCCTACGGGCCGAAAGAGCTTGAACTCGCCATCGAATTCGCGCCCCAGAAGCTGTCGTTCCTCGGCAGAGGGGGTGTACCCTTCCTTGCAATGGGTGCATAGGATCCGTACGAGGCGCTGCGCGATGATGCCGATGATATTGCCGGCCATGATGTCGGGCGCGATGCCGATGTCGAGCAATCGTGGAAAGGCGCCAAGTGCGGAATTGGTGTGAAGGGTCGTAAAGACCTGATGCCCCGTCATGGCTGCGCGGAATGCCATCTCCGCGGTTTCCCGATCGCGCACTTCGCCGACCAGAATGATGTCAGGGTCCTGGCGCATGATCGATCGAATGCCGTTGGCGAAATCGATCTTGGCCGTTTCGGACACGGAAGTCTGACGCATCATCGCAACGGGATACTCGACCGGGTCTTCCAAAGTCATGATGTTGACGGATTCGACATTGAGCTTCGCAAGCAGCGAGTAAAGCGTAGTGGTCTTTCCGCTTCCGGTCGGCCCGGTCAGCACGAGTATGCCTTCCGGACGGGCCAGCATGAGATTGAGCTTCGCCATGATCGGTTTTGGCAATTTCATCTGCTCGAGGCTGATGATCGACTTCTCGCGGTCCAGCACCCGCAGTACGATGTTCTCGCCCCAGATCGTAGGCTGGGACGACACGCGAAAATCCACCGGCCGACCGTTCAGGTTCAGCGACAGCCGCCCGTCCTGGGGAGCACGCGTTTCGGCGATATTCATTCCGCTGATCACTTTGATGCGCACGGCGATGCCCGGCCAGTAATTCTTATGCAGGCTGCGAATTTGCTCCAGCACCCCATCGATCCGGTAACGAATACGCAGAAAAGCAAACTCCGGTTCGAAGTGAATGTCCGACGAGCCTCGCTTGACGGCATCGACGAGCAACGCACCGACCAGGCGAACGATCGGCTGCGTATATTCGTCCTGGCCGCCCTGTTGCAGGCTCTGATAATCGATCTCGCCGGTTTCGATTTCCCGCAGGATGCCGTCCACCGAAAGCTCGTGCCCGTAGAACTGGTCGATGAACTCGTCGAGTTGTGCCTGGCCCGCGAGCACCGTCTTCATCTGGATGTTATGGCCGAGTGTCGCGCGCAACTGATCCAGGGCCACCACGTTGAAGACCTCGGTAATGGCGACGATCAGCAAATTCTGCTCCGCGTCATAAGCGATGGGGAGCAGTCGATGACGCCGCGCAAACTCTTGCGGGACCAGCTTGAGGGCTTCGGCGTCGACCAGCACCTGGGAAAGGTCGATACTCTCCTGACCGATCGTGCGAGCCATGATGTCGCGGATGACTGCTTCCGTGACAAAACCAAGCCGGACCAAAAGACGCCCGATTGGTATGTTCTGGGTCTTCTGCTCCGTCAGCGCGATACGCAACTGGTCCTGGGTGATGAGTCCCTGTTGAACCAGCAACTCTCCCAGACGAAGCTTTTTGCGCTGCTCGGACATCGGCGCTAGCTCACTGCTCTAAGCGGGTGGAAAGCTGGCCGACGCGCTGGATGACGAGACTTTGATCGAAGTTTGCGTGGCCTTTCCTGAAGGACAGATCCAGAGCTTTGCGGTAATACTCCAGTGCGAGCCGGTTCTGCCCGAGGTGCTCCAATCCGATCGCCAGGTTGAATGCATAGTCCGGATTGTCTGACTGCATTTGATAGGCCTGGAAATAAGCCTGTTGCGCAGCGGGCCACTGCGCCTGCTCGGCGTAGAGATTGCCCAGCGAGAAATACAGGAATGCAGACGGATCGCGGGAGATCAGCTGCTTCAGGCGCGATTCGGATGCCTGCAAGTCCGCCCCCCCGACGACGGAAATCAGCGCGGCTTGCGCATAAGAGTTGCGCGGATCGAGCTCAAGGACCCGCTGATAATAGCGGGTCGCTTCGTCGACGCGGCCGTCTTTCAAGGAAATTGCTCCCATTCCCAGCAATGCGTCCAGACTGCGGGAATCCGCTTGCAAGACTTGTTCATAAAGTTTCCTCGCTTCTGCCAGTTCCCCGCGCTGGAGCGTTTCGTAAGCCTGCATCAACGTCGGACTGACGGGTGTTACACCGGCAGGATCGCGGCGCACCGAGATTTCATCCGACTTTGCAGATTTTTCGGGCCTTGCCCGCGATGCGGGGATTTCGACGGTCTCGATCGAGTCGCTCGCATCGATCAGTCCGGTTCCCTCCGATGGGCTTTCGCTGTCTGTCGCGGGAGGCGCAATTTTGAGCCGTGTACTGTTTTTTCTGCTGCGCGGGCGTGCGGACGAGCCGGAAACGGGCGCGTCGGACTGGGACATAGCTGGCGCTGGCGCGACGGGGTCGTTCGCCGCCATAGCAGCGTGCGGCGCTCCCGTCGTGGCAGCCAATGCCCCGCCAGCGACGGCATCGCCCGTGCCGCCCGGTATTCCGCTGATCTTGGCCGCGGCTGACGGCGGTGCAGTTACGGGGGGAGCGGCGGGTGCCGGGGCTATCGCGACCGGGGCCGGCACAGATCGCTGAAATGGCTGGTTGATCTGCAGGTATACGTAAAGACCATAACCGACGGCAAACAGAAATGCAGCCCCGACGAACGTAAGCATGTAATGTTCGCGGGCGTAGTCGAATGGATCGAAACCCGGAACAGCGCTCGCTTGCACCACGGTGGCGGCTTGCGCGGAGGAACCGGAGGCACCTGACTGGTATGCCCGTGGCGCGGGAGACTCCGGTTGGAGCGTCAGTTCGTCACTTACGGCAGGCGAATTGATGGACGGGTCAGTATCGCCATCTTCCCGGTTTCGTGATGCTTTCTGCAGGGCTTGCAGCAGCAGGCTCATGGCGACCTGCCAGTGGGATCTAGCGTCGGCAGGAAACGGCGGAAGAACTTCAACTCGTCACTGTCCAGCGATGGATTGCTGATCACAGTGGGTTTGATGAAGATAATCAGTTCGGTCTTCGATACGGCTTCGTCCCGGTAGCTGAACGCGTCACCCACGGGAGAGGGGAGCTTTCCCAATCCTGGAACGGCATCACGGTCACGACGCACGTTGTCCTGCATCAGTCCGCCCAGCACGATGGTTTGTCCGCTGAAGACCTGCAGGACGGACTCCATCTCCCGCACCTGAATCTCGGGAACCGGATTTTGCACATTGGCTTTGGCAAGGTCGGGGTTAGGATCGAGTACGTCGCGCAAACGGCGCGATATCGTCGGGCGCACAGTCAGGGATACCGCGCCCGAATCGCCGATTTGAGGAGTCACACTCATAACCAACCCGACGGGAACCGTCTTCGCGGTCGAGGTAAAGGTCGTGGTCGATGTGGTCTGGTTTTGGTTGGTTTGGGCTTCGACCGTGAAGTACACGAGGTTGTCGACGACTTTGAGTAGCGCAGTCTGATTATTGATCGCCATCAGTTTCGGGCTGGATAACACGCGCGTATTGCCGAACTGCTCGAGCAACCTGAGCATTGCCGCGAAGCTGGGATTTGCGCCAGGCTGATTGGCGTAGCTCAATGCGACAAACGGCGGGCCGGCCAGGTTGGACCCGAGCAGGGACTGCTGAAATTTGAATCCGTCTCCCGCGGCTTGCGTCACGCGTGACCAATCGACACCTGCCTGGTAGCTGTTCGACAAGGTGACTTCGGCGATGGTCGCTTCTATGAGGACCTGGCGCTGCGATGCCGAAGTTACGCTGTCGAGGTACTGCTGTATGAGCACCTGTTGTTTTTCAGTGCCCAATACCGAAACCGTGCCTGCCACGGCGTTGACCACAATCTCGTTCTTGCTTTCAGACGCTGTCGCGGGGCCTTGACCAAAGGCAGTATTGAACAGCGACGCAGCATTGCCCCCCGCTCGCGAAACGGCCTCCGCTTGTGCAATCCTCTCTTCTTTCGCGGCGCGCTCGGCTTCAACCCGCGACGCGCGTTGATCGGCCGATTGAGTGACTGCATTGCTGGCGGCCAGGATAGCTTCGATGTTCTGGCGCAGTACTTCCCAGAAATTATTTGAAGCTTTGCTGTCTACCTTGGTACTGGAGCTATTGCCGGAGCTTGATTGACTGGCCGGCTGAGTCGAGCCGGCGCCACCGACACTACCGGTGATTTCCCCGCTCACGCCGATGCTAGACGTGGTATCGCGGCTCATATTGACGTAATTGACCTTATAGGTACGAAAATAAGGCGCGTCCGGCAGCACGAGTATTGTCTTGCCTTCGGTGCGATAGCGGATGCTTACCTGCTGGGCAATGCGCTCGAGGATGGCGGGAAGTGTTTCATCGATCGCATTAAGCGACACCAGGCCCTGGATCGAAGGGTGTACGTCGATGTTCTGCCGGGTATCGCGCGACAACGCGAACAGCAACTCCTTGACCGGCACTTCGTTCACTACAACGCTGTAAGTGAGGACCTTGGCCTGGGGTCTGGGTGGCGGCACGAAATTGCTCGCCGTAACCGGCGGCAGGATCTTGTCTTCCGGCGCCCGGTCCCGAATCTGGGCAGAACTGAGGTGCCCCGTCGAGGGCGCCACGGTCGGCTTGTAGGTCGTACAGGCACTCACGGACAGTGCCAGGCAGATCGCTAAGGCGACGCCACGGACAGTCATCATTTGCCGTCCGACGGCAGCACCTCTTGGATGGATTGTCGCGCCTTGCGCTGGGATTCCCCCGTCTTTCTCCATTCCCGGACCCATTAACACTTTTCGCACCCTTTGGGCGGACTTCCGCCTGATCGCCCGGCATCTGACGATGTTTATTGTGTTCTAGGACCCCCGATTTGCGATCTCGGAGCGGATGCCCTGTATGGTCCTGTAGTACGGTCGATTAACCTGCAGCTCATTCGGCAGACTGCGTAGCGTCCGCGTAACCTCATTCCTGCTTGCGAAAGTACCGTATAAAACGGTCAGGGAAGGGTGCCGATTCGCAGTGGTACGGTACACATAAACCTTATCTATTTCAAGATATTTAGCGATTGTTTTGAAATAATCTCTTAGGAGTTCCGGGTCGTCGGCGCCGAGCAATTGGATGCTGAAAAACGAGCCCGGCTGCTCGGCTAACCACTGGTCGGTTGCGAGCAAGCGTTGTTCCAGCAAATCAAAGGATGGGCTGGCGGAGTCCATCGGGGACATGGGCGGCTCCGCGGCGGGCGCGGGCGCAGCAACGGGAGCCGGCGCAGGCGCAGCGGGCGGCGCGACAAGTGCCGTCTGGCCAGGGTTATCCCCTGGCATGTTGGCGTTCTCGTATGAAGGGGTTGCGGCAGGCGAAGCAGCCGGAGCAGATGGCGTTGCCTCGGGCTTCGAGGCGCTCAGTGTCTGGTAAGCAGCGAACGCTGCGAAGCCCAAGGCTCCGCCGATGGCGAGACCCGTGAGGGCATAGATCACGGGCGCGCGGTTTCGCGGAAGATCAGCGCTACTGAACTCGCTATCGCGAACGGCCGCCTTGACATGATCGATCGTCACATTGTGCGTACCCTGCGCGAATGCGGACAGCAGCGCCTTATCGGCAACGATGTTGAGACGCCGAGTAAGGCCTTCGCAGGCGTTAGTCATGTAAGCAATCACTCTCGTGCTAAACAGGTCAGGTCCGTGATATCCGGCAGCCCGCAGGCGAAAAGTCAGATAGGCTCGGACGTCCTCCGCATCTAATGGCAAAAGATTGAAGCTATGGGTAATGCGCTCGCGAAGCTGCCTGATATTCTGTTGTCGCAAATTGATGTCGAGTTCCGGTTGGCCGAACAGCACAATCTGCAATAACTTGTGATGCTGAGTCTCCAGATTAGAGAGCAGGCGAATCTCCTCCAACGTGGAAATCGGCATGCCTTGCGATTCCTCGACAAAGACCACGACCTGCTTTTGCTGGGCGTGGCGTTCGACGAGATAGTCGTTCAACACATGCATCACTTCCAGCCTGCCGGCGTTCTTGGCAACGCGCAATTGCATCTCGAACGCGATCGCGTGGAGGATTTCTTCCGGAGTGACGCTGGGATTGGCCAGATACACCGTCTCGACGTTCGCCGGAAGCCGCGTTTGGAGCACCCGGCAGAGCATGGTTTTGCCGCTTCCCACTTCGCCGGTCACCTTGATGATGCCCTCTCCATGGCTGATCGCATAAATCAGCGCTTCCAGGATCGCACCCCGATTGCCCCCTTCGAAGAACACATCGGTATCGGGCGTGATCTTGAAGGGCGGCTGGTTGAGCCCGAAGAACTCGTAGTACATCAGATATCCTCTTCCATGCCGGTCCCGTAGTTCTGCATGCGACTGTATAAAGTAGTCCGGTGGATACCGAGCAATTTCGCAGCCTGGCTCAAATTGCCCCGCGTAATGTCAAGCGCTGCCTCGACGTAGCTTCGTTCCAGGTCGCGTAGCGCCTCATCGAGCAGGAAACCTTTTTTGGTCTGCAAGTGCTTGCGCGCGGCTTCGACCGATCCTTTGAAATCCTTGGCCGGACCAACTTCCGGTGCTGTCGAGATGGAGTCTTCCCAATCGAACTCGCTCAGCAATTGCTCGCTATTGATTGTTTGTCCGGGGTATTTGGTGCTCAGCCTTATGACAATGTTGCGAAGTTCCCGCACATTTCCCGGGAAGCCGTACTGCATCCACAGTTCGAACGAATCCGGGGCGAGCTTGAAGGGCTGCACATTGCTCTGATGCGCGTACAGCCCGGAATAATGCTCGAGAAGTTTCGCCTTGTCTTCGCCCAGCTCGCGCAACGGCGGTACCAGAATCGAAAACACCGTAAGCCGATGATAGAGATCGGTCCGGAAGCGCCCGGTGCGTACTTCCTGTCGCAGATCGCGATTGGTCGCCGCCAGGACACGCGCATTGGAGACCCGGCTCTGCGTTTCCCCGACTCGCTGAAATTCCCCATTCTCGAGCACGCGCAGGAGTTTTGCCTGCAATTCCAGCGGCAACTCGCCGATTTCATCGAGAAACAGCGTGCCCTCGTGGGCGTCCTCGAAGTAGCCGGAGCGCGAGGCATTGGCGCCGGTGAAAGCGCCTTTG
Source organism: uncultured bacterium (assembly GCA_965233135.1). GTDB lineage: Bacteria > Pseudomonadota > Gammaproteobacteria > Burkholderiales > JACQAP01 > JACQAP01. Next base: position 30,779 of record CBDDRM010000118.1, read on the forward strand.
ACATATCCGAAAAGGGTCGGCTCCACCAGAGACGGGGAGATGGCGGCACAATTCAGCGCGAGATAGGGCTTGCCCTCTCGCGGCCCCTGTTTATGCAGCGAGAGCGCGACCAGCTCTTTGCCACTGCCTGATTCGCCTTCGATCAACACCGGAAAACGGGCGCTGGCGTACTGCGAGATCTGCTGGTGCAGCTTGGTAATCGCGGGCCCGGCGCCAACGATGCCGGTATCGGTCCTGGCAGATAGCTGTTGCACCTCGGCCATGCGGCTTGCCTTGCTCAACATGGCTTTCAGGACGTCCGGCTCGCATGGCTTGGCGATGAACTCCACGGCGCCCAAGGTCCGGGCATATCGCGCATTGGACTCGTCGCTCTGACCTGACAGGACCAGAATCTTGATCGCAGGCGAATGCGCAAGCAGGTCCGTGATCAGCTGAAACCCTTCGTCGGGCCGATGCGGCGTAGGCGGCAGGCCTAGATCCACGAGAGCAAGTTCAGGTGGATTGTCGAGTTGGCGCAGGAGGCTCTTTGCTTGCGTTCGTGACCCGGCGGCGCGTACGCTGTAATCCTTACCCAGTACGAATGACAGCGTGTCGATGATCAGCGGATCGTCGTCGACGATCAGCAACTCTGGTTTTAGTCCACTCTGTTTGTTCATGTGTGCAATAAGCCGCCGGACTGCGGAAAGGTGTCAGTATTTTGCCTGAAGCGTTTGATTGTTTATAGATTTATGTGGCTGGCGAGTGCAGCGTCGGCCTGCATTGTGCGCTCGAGGCAAAACACTGTGCGCAGGTAACGCAACATCCGGTGATAAGACGGTGGTGGCGGCTCTCCGTTACAATGCGTGCTGTTTTTCTCGGCTGACGTCTCCCCGTGGCATCCGATAATCTCGTCGAATTCTCGCAAGTCGACTTCGCCTATGATCGGCGTCCCATCCTCAAGGGCGTGAACCTGGCCTTCGCGCGCGGCAAGGTCATCGCTATCATGGGGGGCAGCGGCAGCGGCAAGACGACGGTGCTACGTCTCATCGGCGGTCAATTGACGCCCAACCGGGGAGAAGTCCGGGTAGATTCGCAACCGGTCCAACGCATGTCGCATGCACAGCTATATGCCATGCGCCGGAAAATGGGCATGCTGTTCCAATTCGGCGCCCTGTTCACGGACCTGAGCGTGTTCGAGAACGTCGCTTTTCCATTACGCGAACACAGCGGTCTGCCCGAGTCCATGATCCGCGACCTCGTACTGATGAAACTCAATGCGGTAGGACTGCGCGGGGCCCAGGCGCTCAAGCCGGCTGAATTATCGGGAGGCATGGCGCGGCGGGTGGCCCTTGCACGGGCGATTGCACTCGATCCCATGCTGATAATGTACGACGAACCATTCACAGGACTGGATCCGATTTCCGTTGGCATCATCGGCAATCTGATCCGTCGGCTCAACGACGCGCTCGGCGCAACCTCGATTGTCGTAACCCATGACGTGGAGCAATCCCTGAAGATCGTCGACTACGTGTATTTCCTCTCCGGAGGCCATGTGGTGGCGCAAGGCACGCCCAGCCAAGTCTTGGCCTCTGACGAACCGTTCGTTCACCAGTTCGTGCACGCGGAGGCCGATGGCCCAGTGCCTTTTCACTACGGCGCGGTGCCCTATGGGGACGATCTGGGGATCCGCGGCTGAAATGTTTAGACCCTTGACTGGTGGTTTGAGGCTGATCGGGCGCCGCACGATCAATGGCGTTTGGCGCTTGGGTTGCGCAACCCGATTCATGGGGTTGGTACTGCTACGCTCGGGGCTCGCATTCCGGCGTTTTCATCTCACGATCGATGAACTGCATTTCGCGGGCGTCCTGTCGCTTATCATCATCATCGTTTCCGGTTTATTTGTAGGACTGGTGCTCGGTTTGCAGGGCTATGAAACGCTCAAGCGTTACGGCTCCGCAGAGGCGGTGGGCACACTTGTCGCGCTTTCGCTGGTCCGGGAACTGGGCCCGGTGGTTGCCGCGCTGCTGTTCGCCAGCCGCGCCGGGTCGGCCATGACCGCCGAGATCGGGATCATGAAGTCCACCGAGCAGCTCTCGGCAATGGAGATGATGGCGGTGGACCCGTTCGCGCGGGTGATCAGCCCGATGTTCTGGGGTGGTTTTTTTTCCATGCCGTTACTCGCCGCGATATTCAGCGTGATGGGAATTTTCGGCGGCTATCTGATTACGGTGGTCGTCATAGGGGTCGATGCCGGCGCTTTCTGGTCGCAGATGCAGTCGAGCGTCGACTTCCGCTATGACATCGTAAACGGAGTCATCAAAAGCGTCGTGTTCGGGGCTGCGGTCACTGCGATTGCCCTGTTCGAGGGTTATGATGCGCCCCCTACCGCGGAAGGTGTGTCGCGTGCAGTTACCCGGACCGTTGTAACGTCCGCCCTGGCGGTTCTGGCACTTGATTTCGTGCTGACGGCCTTAATGTTTACGGGAGTATGAACTATGCAGCGGACCACAGTTGACCTATGGGTTGGCATTTTCGTGACAGCCGGAATCGCAGCGTTATTCGTGCTGGCGCTAAAGGTTGGGAACGCAAGCAGCGTCAACATGTCGGATAGCTACCGGGTCATTGCGGAATTCGACAATATCGGCGGCTTGAAGGTAAGGGCGCCGGTGAAGAGCGCCGGGGTGGTGGTCGGTCGGGTGGATGCGATTACGCTCGATACGCACAACTTTCGTGCGAATGTCGCCTTGCGCATAGACAAACAATATCCGTTTCCCAAAGACTCGTCGGCTTCCATCCTGACAGCCGGCCTGCTGGGCGAACAATATATCGGAATGGATGGCGGGGGCGATGAGAGCAATTTGAAGGATGGCGACCGGCTGATGGTCACGCAATCGGCGATTGTGCTGGAAAAGGTCATCGGTCAGTTCTTATATGGCAAAGCCGCGGAAACTGGGGCGGGAAATTAAGCACACTTCGGGAAAGTAAAGGACACGATAATGCGAATCGCAGGTACGAAGTCAACGGGCCATTGGCTGGCCGCCCTGTTGTTGGTTGGTTTCTCCGGCGCCGTCGCGGCCGAAGAGCTTGCGCCGGATGCGCTGGTCCGCAAGACGACAGAAGAAGTTCTTACCATCGTGCGCGATGACAAGGAAATTCGCGCAGGCAATGTCGAGAAGATCGTGCAATTGATCGAGGAGAAAGTCGCACCGCATTTCGATTTCCCTCGCATGACACGGCTTGCCGTTGGTAGGCCGTGGCGCGAAGCCACCGCGGCGCAGCGCGAGACATTGATAAAGGAATTTCGGACCTTGCTGGTACGCTCTTATTCGGCAGCCTTTACTGCATACAACGGCATCACGGTCGATTTTCGTCCGTATAAGCCGAAGGCCGGCGATACGGATGCGACCGTGCAGACGTCGATCAAACTTCCCGGCGGCGCCCCGCCCATGAGCGTCGATTACGACATGGGGCAAACGAAGGAGGGATGGAAGGTGTATGACGTTCGCGTTGCCGGCGCGAGCCTGATCATCAATTACCGCAACCTGTTTGCCCAGGAAGTTCAGAATGGCGGAATCGATGCATTGATCAAAAGCCTCAAGGATAAGAACATCGCTGCGCCGCAGACGCCTCCAATCCCTAAGAAATGATCGTCAAACAAGGCAATCGTTATGTCGTGCAAGGCCCGATTACGCTAGCAACCGTAGGCGGACTGATTTCTGACGAAAAAATTGCATTGGATGGGGACGACATCATCGTCGATCTTGCGGGTGTGACCGCAGTTGATTCTTCCGCGCTGAGTTTTTTGCTCGAATTGGTGCGGCGGCGCCGGAGCGGCAGCGGTCGCATTGCATTTGCCAATCTTGGCGACAGTCTGCACAGCCTCGCCGAGCTCTACGGCGTTGTCGATGTCCTGCCGATTGCTGCTCATTGACGGTTTTCGCCCATCCCTTCACGGCCTACTCCGCGCGTGCAACCGGCAATTGAAATCTGCGGAGTCTCGAAGACCTTCGGCAGCGTGCGTGCGCTTGACGATATCAGCCTCGACATTCACCAGGGCGAATTTTTCGCACTGCTGGGGCCCAATGGCGCAGGCAAAACTACACTGATCAGCATTCTGGCCGGGCTGGCGCGGGCAGATTCCGGCACTCTCAGGGTGATGGGTCACGATGTCGTCTCGGATTATCGAGGCGCGCGCCGCGCTTTGGGCATGGTGCCGCAGGAACTCGTCTTCGATCCGTTCTTTACGGTGCGGGAAACGCTTCGGTTTCAGTCCGGATATTTCGGGCTCAGCCGCAACGACGACTGGATCGATGAAGTCATGGCGAGGCTAGACCTGACCAATCGCGCCAATTTCAACATGCGGGCGCTGTCGGGCGGCATGAAGCGCCGTGTTCTGGTCGCACAGGCCTTGGTGCACAAGCCCCCCGTCATCATCCTGGACGAGCCCACCGCCGGCGTCGATGTAGAACTGCGCCAGGGACTGTGGAAGTTTATTCGCCAGTTGAATGGGGAGGGCCATACGATTGTACTGACGACGCACTATCTCGATGAGGCCGAGGCTCTGTGTACTCGCGTGGGCATGCTGAAACTGGGCAGGATCGTTGCACTCGACTCGACCCATAATCTTCTCAAAGGCTATTCTGGCGCGCACTTGCGCCTTCGGCTGACTGAAGCACCCCTGCCCCCCCCGCTGGTGCCCATGCTCTCGACGCCTCCCGCCAACGGAGAGTATCTTCTGACTCTTCGCGATTACGGGGAAGTCGAGGGCGTACTGGCTGAACTGCGGAAAAACAATGTCATGGTTGCGTTCATGGAACTCGAGCAGCCCGACCTGGAGGAAGTTTTCGTAGAGATCATGCGCCGAGAATAAGAATGCAAGGTCCCGCCGCGATCGCAGCATTTGCCACCCTGTTCCGCAAGGAAATTACGCGTTTCTGGAAAGTCAGCTTTCAAACCGTCCTGGCTCCGGTACTGACCGCGCTGCTCTATCTGTTGATTTTTTCGCATGTGCTCGAGGAGCATGTCCAGGTGTATCCGGGGGTCCGCTACACGGCGTTCCTTGTCCCGGGGCTGGCGATGATGTCATTGCTGCAGAATTCTTTTGCCAACAGTTCTTCGAGCCTGATTCAGTCGAAAATCACCGGCAATATTATTTTCGTGCTGTTGCCGCCGATGTCCCATTTCGAGTTCTATGCGGCCTATGTGCTGGCCTCGGTCGTGCGGGGTGTCATGGTGGGGGGCGGCGTGTTCGCGATCACTTCGGTTTTTGTCCCAGTGCCGGTCGTCAACGTTCTCTGGGTGTTGGCATTCGCACTGCTCGGTGCGGCGCTACTCGGCACGCTTGGCATCATCGCCGGCATCTGGGCCGAGAAATTCGACCAGTTAGCCGCCTTCCAGAACTTCATCATCATCCCGCTGACATTCCTCTCCGGGGTCTTCTATTCGATCCATTCCTTGCCCCCGTTTTGGCAAGATGTGTCGCACTTCAACCCGTTTTTTTACATGATCGATGGCTTCAGATATGGCTTTTTCGGCGTATCGGACGTCTCCCCCCTGCTTAGTTTCGCGATTGTGGGCGGTTGCCTTTTGGCTTTATCATTCGCCACCTTATCGGTCCTCAAACGCGGCTACAAACTGCGTCACTGAAAAGTCTTATGGTCACCCCAGAACTGGTCAAGTCCTATATCGAACAGAACCTCACCTGTGATCACGTGGAGGTGGCGGGCGACGGGCATCATTTCGAAGCGCTGATCGTGAGCCCCGCATTCCGGGGCAAGTCGCGGGTGCAGCAGCATCAGGTCGTTTATAAGGCGTTGGGGGACCGCATGCGGGAAGAAATTCACGCGCTTTCGATGAAAACGTTCACGCCGGAAGACTGGGCGGCTCGCTAGACCGCACGCACAACGTGGATAAACTTATCATCCAGGGCGGCGTGCCGCTGACCGGGGAAGTGCGCATTTCTGGCGCAAAGAACGCGGCCTTGCCTATCCTTTGCGCGTCCCTTCTGACTTCCGAGATGCTGCGGGTTCAGAACGTCCCGCATCTGCGCGACGTGACGACCACCTTGACCCTACTCGGGCAAATGGGCGTTGATGTCTCGCTCGACGAAAAAATGGGTGTAGGACTGACGGCAGCAAAGCTGCATAACCTCGCTGCACCCTACGAACTGGTGAAGACCATGCGTGCATCGATTCTGGTCCTGGGACCGATGATTGCGCGCTTTGGGCAGGCGCGCGTTTCGCTCCCGGGAGGCTGCGCCATTGGCCAACGGCCGGTCGACCTTCATATCAAGGGCCTTCAGGCGATGGGAGCGCACATCGACATAGAGCAAGGGTACATACACGCTCGTGCCGAGCGCCTCAGGGGTGCACATATCGTGTTGGACCTGGTGACTGTGACCGGCACGGAGAACCTGATGATGGCGGCGGCGCTGGCGGACGGAATTACCGTCCTCGAGAATGCCGCGCGCGAACCGGAAGTCATCGACCTTGCGGAATGTCTGAATGCAATGGGTGCGCGCGTCAACGGTGCCGGCACCGACATGATAACCATAGAGGGGGTAAGCGCGTTGCACGGCGCCACCCATCGGGTCATGCCGGATCGCATTGAAATCGGCACATTCCTGTGCGCCGCTGCTGCGACGGGTGGCGACATCAAGCTCAAGGGCACGCGAGCGAACATTCTCGACGCGGTCATAGGCAAATTGCAGGAGGCAGGCGCAATGGTCGAGCACGGCGAAGACTGGATCAGGCTTTCGACGAACGGTAGTCTGAAGGCCGTGAGCCTGCGTACCGCGCCGTATCCCGCGTTTCCCACCGATATGCAGGCCCAGTTCATGGCGCTCAACAGTGTCGCGGAAGGAACTGCCCTGGTGACCGAGACGATTTTCGAGAACCGCTTCATGCATGTGCAAGAATTAAGGCGGTTGGGCGCGGACATCGAGGTAGAAGGAAATACGGCGATCGTTCAAGGCGTGCACCGCCTGCAGGGAGCGAGCGTCATGGCGACTGACTTGCGTGCATCGGCAAGCCTGGTGCTCGCTGGGCTGGTCGCAAAAGGCGAGACGCTGGTGGACCGCGTTTACCACCTGGATAGGGGCTACGAGTGCATTGAAGAAAAGCTTGGTCAGCTAGGTGCCCGGATCAAACGCGCGCACTGACGCAGTGTCGCATCGACAAAGCAAATGAGCATCCGGATAGCCCTGTCGAAAGGGCGCATTTTTCAGGAAACCGTGCCGCTTCTGAAGGCGGCAGGAATTGTTGCGGCCGAAGATCCGGAGGTCTCCCGCAGGCTGATCATCCCGACCAACCGCGCAGACTGCAGCGTCATCATTGTTCGGGCCTCCGATGTGGCCACGTACGTCCAGTACGGGGCTGCCGACCTTGGTATCGTGGGCAAGGACATATTGCTTGAGCATGGCGGCGCAGGGCTGTATCAGCCCCTCGATCTCGACATCGCCAAATGTCGCATGATGGTGGCGGTACCCGAGGGCTTTGACTATGACGCCGCGGTGAGGCGCGGTGCGCGCTTGCGCGTCGCGACCAAATATCTCACGACGGCACGTGAACACTTTGCGGGAAAGGGTGTTCATGTGGACCTGATAAAACTGTATGGCTCGATGGAGTTGGCGCCGTTGGTAGGATTATCCGATGCCATAGTCGATCTGGTTTCAAGCGGCAATACGCTGCGCGCCAACCATCTAAAAGCCGTAGAGCAGATCATGCCGATCAGTGCAAGGCTGATCGTTAATCAGGCTGCGCTCAAACTCAAGCGCGCGCAGATTCAACCGCTGATCGATGCGTTTCGCGCAGCTTCGCAACGGGAGCCCGCATGACAGGCATTGCGCGCTTGTCCTCCGCAGAGCCTCAATTCGACGCGAAGCTCGCCACGCTGTTGGCATTCGAGAGCGCGCAGAACGATCGTATAGAGAGCACCGTGGAGGCCATATTGCGCGATGTGCGCGCGCGGGGCGACGCGGCTGTGCTCGAATACACGAACAGGTTCGATCAACTGCAGGCAACCGGATTATCCGCGCTCGAGATCGCGCGCGCGGATCTTGACAGCGCGCTTGCTGGATTGCCCACAGCGCGCCGCAGCGCGCTCGAGCAGGCCGCTGCGCGCATCCGCAGCTATCACGAACGCCAGCCCCTGGTATCGTGGCAATACACCGAAGCGGACGGCACGACCCTCGGCCAGACCATCACCGCACTCGATCGCGTTGGTGTATATGTACCGGGAGGTAAAGCCGCGTATCCGTCCACCGTATTGATGAACGCGATTCCGGCCAAGGTGGCGGGCGTTTCCGAGATCGTCATGGTCGTACCGACGCCCAATGGCGAGCGCAATGATCTGGTGCTGGCTGCGGCGAGCATTGCCGGGGTCGATCGCGTCTATACGATCGGTGGTGCGCAAGCCATCGCGGCGCTTGCCTACGGCACGCAAAGCATTGCGCAAGTCGACAAGATCGTGGGACCGGGAAATGCGTATGTAGCCGCAGCCAAACGCCGGGTGTTTGGCGTGGTTGGCATCGACATGGTGGCGGGCCCGTCTGAAATCGTCGTGATCTGTGATGGCACTACGGACCCCGACTGGGTGGCGATGGACCTGTTTTCGCAAGCTGAGCATGACGAGATGGCGCAGGCGATCCTGCTATGCCCGGATCTGCAGTTCATCGAAAGGGTCGCCGCGAGTATCGATCGTCAGATCAAGACAATGCCGCGCAACGCCGTGATCCGTGCCTCGCTCGACTCGCGCGGGGCGTTGATCGCTACGCGAGATCTGGACGAAGCGTGCGCGATTGCAAACCGCATCGCGCCGGAACACCTGGAGTTGTCTGTGGAAGAGCCGCAGCACTGGGCGACCAAAATCAGGCACGCAGGGGCTTTGTTTCTCGGCCGATATACTTCGGAAGCGCTGGGCGATTACTGCGCGGGCCCGAACCACGTCTTGCCAACCTCGCGCACCGCTCGATTCTCGTCTCCGCTCGGCGTATACGACTTTCAGAAGCGGACCAGTCTGATCCAGGTCTCGCGCGAAGGGGCGCACACCCTGGGGATGATGGCAGCTGAACTTGCCAACGCGGAGGGGCTGCCCGCGCATGCAAAGTCCGCCCAGTACCGGATCCACCGATGAGTCAATTCTGGAGTTCCGTGGTACATGAGCTCACGCCCTATGTTCCCGGCGAGCAGCCAAGATTGCCCAACCTGGTGAAGCTCAATACCAACGAGAACCCCTATGGCCCCGGCCCGCGGGTCCTGGAAGCGTTGCGCGCCGAGTTGAGCGATGCCTTGCGCTTGTATCCGGATCCGGTCAGCGTGCGCTTGCGCCAGGCAATCGCTTCGCGCCACGGCGTTACGCCCGAGAACGTATTCGTTGGCAATGGATCCGATGAGGTCCTCGCACACACGTTTCACGCATTGCTGAAGCACGAGGCGCCCGTACTGTTTCCGGATATCACTTACAGTTTCTATCCGGTCTACTGCCGGTTGTACGGTATCCAGTTTCGCGAGATACCCCTGAGCGCATCGTTCGAGATCGAAGTAGACCGTTATTTCGAAACGAACGGAGGTATCATTTTTCCCAACCCCAACGCGCCGACTGCCCGGCTGCTGGCACAGTCGGAGATCGAGCGATTACTTCAGGCGAGTACGCAATCCGTTGTCGTGATCGACGAGGCCTACGTTAATTTTGGTGGGGTATCGGCTGTGCCGCTGATCCAGCGTTATCCGAACCTGCTGGTTACCCACACCCTGTCGAAATCGCGGTCGCTCGCCGGGCTTCGCGTGGGATACGCCATGGGCCACCGCGATCTTGTCGAAGCGCTCAATCGCGTCAAGGACAGTTTCAATTCCTATCCACTCGATCGTTTCGCCCAAGCAGGAGCGGTAGCCGCCCTGGAGGACCAGTCTTACTTCGAGGATACCTGGCGCAAGGTCGTCGACAGCCGCAAGCGTCTCGTGAGCGGCCTTGAAAAACTGGACTTTGAAGTAGTTCCGTCTGCGGCGAATTTTGTCTTTGTGCGGCATCGCGGTCGCGCGGGCGAGGAACTGGCGACGCAATTGCGCGCGCGCGGCATCGTGGTACGGAACTTTCAGAATCCCCCCAGAATTGCCCCTTACCTGCGCATAACGGTGGGGACCGATGCACAGTGCGATGCGCTGATCCATGCTCTGAGCGAAATCCTCCATACGTCGGCGGCTGCGTCGGCACGCTCGTAATTGAGTTAGGATAAGCCAATTTCTGACTGTTATTTCATGCGCCAAGCCCAAGTCACCCGCAATACCCTGGAAACCAGGATCGAGGTTCGCCTCGATCTTGACGGAACCGGTACTTCAAAACTGTCCACCGGCATTGGTTTTTTCGACCACATGCTCGATCAGGTAGCGCGCCACGGCATGGTCGACCTGGAGGTGGCTGCAAAGGGCGATCTTCATATCGATGCCCACCACACGGTAGAGGATGTCGGAATTACTCTCGGTCAGGCTTTCGCCAAGGCGATCGGAGACAAGAAGGGTGTGCGCCGCTACGGACACGCTTACGTGCCATTGGACGAAGCATTGTCGCGCGTCGTGATCGATTTATCCGGCAGACCGGGCCTGGAGTATTCCGTTGATTACGCGCGCGGACTGATCGGCGAGTTTGACGTCGACCTCGTGCATGAATTCTTTCAGGGATTTGTCAATCATGCTCTGGTTACGGTGCACATCGACAATCTGAAAGGACGCAATGCTCATCATCAGAGCGAGACCATCTTCAAGGCGTTCGGCCGGGCATTGCGCATGGCAGTAGAGCTGGACGCTCGCGCGAGCGGCACGCTGCCGTCTACCAAGGGAAGCCTCTAGGCGCAGCCGTCTTGCCCGCGGGCGACGGCATTTGCGGCCAAACCGATCCATGATAGATATCGCGGTGATCGACTATGGGATGGGCAATCTGCGCTCGGTGGCCAAGGCGCTGGAGCATGTTGCGCCGGGTAAGGCCGTTGCGGTAACGAGCGACCCCGACACCATCCGTGAAGCGGCGCGCGTGGTGTTTCCCGGGCAAGGGGCTATGCCGGATTGCATGCGCGAAATGGATGCGCGCGGCTTGCGCGCCCCGTTGCTGGAGGCGGCCTCCAACAAGCCGTTTTTGGGGCTTTGCATCGGATTGCAGATGCTCTTCGAGCATAGCGAAGAGGGCGATACGCCCGGGCTGGGGGTCCTTCCGGGCAGGGTCGTCCGATTCCCCGCGGTGCATAGATCTGCGCAAGGCGACAAACTCAAGGTCCCGCATATGGGCTGGAACCAGGTCTACCAGACTATGTCCCACCCGTTATGGGACGGGATCGAGGACGAAAGCCGTTTTTATTTCGTGCACAGCTACTATGTAGATCCGGCCAATCCGGGATTGATTGCGGGAACCAGCCGATATCCGTCGAGCTTTACCTGCGCCGTGGCAAGGAATAATATTTTTGCTGTGCAGTTTCATCCGGAAAAGAGCCAGTCTGCAGGCTTGCAACTACTATCGAACTTTGTTTCCTGGAACGGGACCCACCGCCGGCCTGTGCAGACCGGCGCGGATCGCCCGTCACCTCTGACACCCCCTCATCATTCGAGCACCTGACGGACTTGACCTCAAGGGCGCGAATCAATCTCATATCATGCTGATCATCCCGGCAATTGACCTCAAAGACGGACACTGCGTCCGGCTGAAGCAAGGTTTGATGGCGGACGCCACGGTTTTCTCGGAAGATCCCGCGGCGATGGCGGCGCTTTGGGTCAGCAAGGGGGCTCGGCGCCTGCATCTGGTGGATTTGAACGGCGCGTTCGCGGGCAAGCCCAAGAATGAAGAAGCGGTCAAGGCAGTGGTCAAGGCGATCGGGGGTGACATCCCGATTCAGCTGGGCGGCGGCATCCGGGACCTGGATACCGTCGAACGCTATCTCGATGACGGCATCTCCTACATCATTCTGGGAACCGCCGCCGTAAAAACACCCGGCTTTTTGCATGACGCCTGTTATGCATTCCCTGGGCATATCATCGTCGGCCTCGATGCCAAGGACGGCAAAGTCGCGGTGGAAGGCTGGTCCAAGGTCACCGGCCACGATGTTGTGGACCTTGCAAAGAAATTCCAGGACTTGGGCGTGGAAGCGATCATTTATACCGATATCAGCCGAGACGGTATGATGGGCGGCGTCAATGTCAACGCGACCGTCAACCTGGCGCGGGAACTCTCCGTCCCGGTCATCGCCAGCGGAGGCATTGCAGACCTGAACGACGTAAGGGCGCTGTGTGAAGCTGAAGCCGAGGGAATTCTCGGGGCGATAACCGGCCGCGCCATTTACGAAGGAACCCTGGATTTCACTGAAGCGCAAAAGCTGGCGGACAAAATAGCGAGCGAAAGAACGGGTACCGGCGAAGGAAAATCCTAGCAGGCACGTGCCGCCCGAGAATTCGCGAACCTGCCCGGCCGGGACATGCGTGATGCATCGCCCGGCCTCCATTGTTCAACTGTGTTTGTGCGCTTATGAGCCTTTCCAAACGCATCATTCCCTGTCTCGATGTCGCCGACGGACGCGTCGTCAAGGGGGTCAATTTCGTTGATCTTCGCGACGCTGGGGATCCGGTCGAGATTGCACGCCGCTATGACGAACAGGGAGCAGATGAATTGACTTTCCTGGATATCACTGCGAGTTCCGATAACCGCGGCTTGCTTCTCGAAATAATCGAACAAGTGGCGTCGCAAGTATTCATTCCCCTGACGGTCGGCGGAGGCATTCGGGAGATCGGTGATGTGCGCAGGTTGCTCAATGCAGGCGCCGACAAAGTCAGTATCAATACTGCAGCCGTACAAAATCCGCAGCTGGTCGCCGACGCGGCCAGGCGGTTTGGATCGCAGTGCATCGTGGTCGCGGTGGATGCCAAGCGCGTTGCCGGTGCGATGCCGCGCTGGGAAGTTTTCACGCATGGCGGCCGTCGTCCAACGGGATTGGATGCCCTCGAATGGGGAAAGCGCATGCAAGCGGCAGGCGCTGGCGAGATTCTGCTGACCAGCATGGATCGGGACGGAACCAAGTCGGGTTTTGATCTGGAAGTCACGCGCGCATTTTCTGAAACGCTGGATATACCGATCATTGCCAGCGGCGGGGTAGGGGGACTTCAGGATCTCGTGGACGGGATTCTCATCGGCAAGGCAGACGCCGTGCTGGCGGCGAGCGTTTTTCACTATGGCGAACTCACCGTGCAGCAGGCCAAATCATTCATGTCGAAACACCATATCGAGGTCAGGCTGTGAGCGAGACCTGGTTGCAGCAGGTGGTCTTCGGCGTGGATGGGCTGATCCCGGCGATCGCGCAGGAAGCCGGAACCGGCAAGATTCTGATGGTGGCCTGGATGAATCGCGAGGCGCTTCTGGAAACGGTGCAATCGGGCCGGGCGGTATACTGGTCGCGTTCGCGTAAACGATTGTGGCGCAAGGGTGAACAATCGGGCCATGCGCAATTGGTCAAGCAGGTCAGGCTCGATTGCGACGACGACGTGATCGTCCTGGAAGTCGAACAGGTAGGGGGGATTGCCTGCCATACCGGTCACGCTCGCTGCTTTTTTCGCAAGCTCGAGGACGGGGTATGGGTAGAAACGGAGCCCGTGCTAATGGATCCAGATCAGATCTACGAGTCCAAACGATGAAAGACGTCGACACGGAGATACTTCGTCGCCTGAGCGAAACCATCGCATCGCGCAAAGGTGCCGAACCCACAAGCTCGTACGTTGCCGCGCTGTTCTCGAAAGGCCACGATGCGATCCTGAAGAAGATTGGCGAAGAAGCCGCGGAGACGCTGCTGGCGGCGAAGGACGGTGATAAAATTCATCTAGTTCGTGAAACTGCCGATCTTTGGTTCCATTGCCTGGTTATGCTGGCGTGGCACGATCTGGGTCCCGACGATGTGCTCGCGGAATTGAAACGGCGCGAAGGCGTTTCGGGCATACAGGAAAAAAACGCACGGTCCGGGTGAATCGACGTCAGCATCGAGGGAACCGCCGGTGTCGGAGATAAGAAATGAGCGCAACGTCCGATAACTGCGTTTTCTGCAAGATCGTCAAGGGTGAAATCCCCAGCCGAAAGGTGTACGAGGACGACGATATACTGGCCTTCCATGATATTCACCCGGTGGCTCAGGTGCATTTCATGCTGATTCCCAAGGAGCACGTGGAATCATTGGACCAGGTGCAGGTACGCCACCAGACGGTGCTCGGCAAAATGATGTTGCTGGCAAGCCGCCTGGCTCGCGAACAGGGTTCGCCTGATGGTTTTCGGACCGTGGTCAATACCGGCCGGATCGGTAGGCAGGATGTATTGCACGTGCATATGCATGTGCTCGGCGGCAGTGATCCGCTTCCGGGCATGATTCAACGCTCAACGCAGAAAATCTGATCTGGAGTATACAAAATGGGTTCTTTCAGCATCTGGCATTGGTTGATTGTTCTGGTGGTCGTGCTGTTGATATTCGGCACCAAGAAATTGCGTAATATCGGCTCCGATCTGGGCGGTGCGGTGAAGGGGTTCAAGGACGGCATGAAGACGACGGATGACGAGAAAGCCACCGCGAGGCTCGATGAGGGCGTCAACACGTCGAAAACGTTCGAAGGCGAAGTGAAGGACAAGACGAAGAGCTGACCGATCGTTTCTTGCAGCCGCAGTCATGTTTGATATCGGCGCAACCGAGATATTCGTTATTGGCGTGGTCGCCCTGCTCGTGATTGGACCGGAGCGACTGCCGCGCGTGGCGAAGACGCTTGGGCATCTTTTCGGGCGCATGCAGCGCTACGTCTCCGAGGTCAAATCCGATATAAACCGCGAATTTGAGCTCGAAGAATTACGCAAGCTCAAATCCACGATGCAGGATGCCGCCCGGTCCATCGAGCAGTCGGTCACTTCGCAAGTCAATTACATCGAAAATGAAGTCAAGCAGGCCGGTGACGAGTTAAAACAGGCCGGCGAAGATCTCAAGCGGGCAGGCGAAGAGACCGGCGCTGATCTCAAGAAAGAGGTCGAGGCGGCGGCTGCGCCGTTGACCGGGATTCAACTTATGCCGCCTGCGACCGCCGCTGCGCAAACCAGCGAAGTCGCGGACAGAGAATCCGCAAAAGACGAAACTGCCGCGCCTGCTTTACCGAACGACAAGACTTCGTCGGGCACCAAGCCGGAATAATTTCGGCTGCCCACTTTTCGCAAACCAGCTACCTGCCGATGGCCGATCCCGATTCTTTCATGTCGCACCTGATCGAGTTGCGCGATCGGCTGCTGCGATGCGTGCTCGCGCTTCTGGTGGTATTCATAGGCTTGTTCCCCTGGGCGCGAGATCTATACGCACTGCTGGCGCAACCCTTGATCGCATCGATGCCAGCCGGCGGCCAATTGATCGCTACGGAAGTGACCGCACCCTTCTTCGTCCCCATCAAGGTCACGATGATGGCGGCCTTCGTGATCGCGCTGCCTTATCTGCTGTACCAGGTCTGGGCGTTTGTGGCACCGGGACTGTATATCCACGAGCGCAAGCTGGTTGCTCCGTTGATCATTACCAGCACTCTGTTATTCCTGTGCGGCATGGCGTTCGCGTATTTCCTGGTGTTTCCGGTCGTTTTTCATTTCATCGTATCGGTCGCGCCCGAAGGCGTAGCGGTGATGACCGACATCGGGAAATACCTGGATTTTGTGCTGACTCTGTTCCTGGCCTTCGGCGTTACCTTCGAGGTGCCCGTCGCCGTGGTGATACTGGTGAGGATGGGGATCGTCAGCGTAGCGAAGTTGAGGGAAATTCGCCCTTACGTGATTGTTGGCGCTTTCGTGATCGGCGCGATCTTCACGCCGCCTGATGTGGTATCGCAGGTGATGCTTGCCGTGCCGCTCTGGATACTCTACGAGGTGGGGATTTTTGTCTCGCAGTGGATCTCGAAACCCGAAACAGAAGAGTCCAAGTCAAGCTCGACCGGGTGAGCGGTTCGAGGCGCGGGCGAGGCGCGGGCGAGGCTCACTCGAGCTGGTTGCGACGATTGGCGCGGGGTCGTTTGCCGACGTTGACTTTGACGGAAAGCTCACTGCGGTTACGCAGGATCTTCAGAGTGGCCGGCTTACCCGGTTCCAGTGCTGCCACCAGATTCAACATGCTGGTTGAGTCCAGCACCTCTTTTGATTCCACTTCCACCAGAATATCCCCGGGCTTGATCCCCGCCCGATCGGCCGGGCCGCCGCGCAATACCCCTGCAATCAGGGTTCCATGGATATTGGAGAGATTGAAAGATTCGGCCAGATCCGGGGAGATGTCCTGAACTTCCACGCCGATCCAGCCGCGCGTAACGGCGCCGGTACGTACGATCTGCTCCATGACCTGCTTGGCAAGATTGGCGGGTATCGCAAAGCCTATTCCCAGAGAGCCGCCGCTGCGTGAATAGATTGCGCTGTTGATGCC
>CBDDRM010000119.1:0-2785 GCA_965233135.1 uncultured bacterium
AACGCCTTCGAACTCGACAAGATGGACAAGCAGCGCGAGTACGCTATCCAGGAAGCCGCGGCGAGGTTGCAGATAACACAAGTGCAGACCGATGGACTGGTTGAAGCCGCCGGCTATCAGGCCCTGGAGAAGTCCTACGACACCATGAAACCGTCAGGCATAGGCTGGATCGACGGGATCTCACAGCTTGTCAGACCGGTCCTGACCGCGGCCTTCTTCGCTTTCATGGTGTACATGTGGATCGAGCTTCAGACCCGAATGTCCGCCTTCATGGCGATCACCGATCAATCCCCGGCAGATCTGATCAACCTCTACGTCGACATCACGAAGGGCATCGCCTTCCAGGCCTTCGCATGTCTGGGATGGTGGTTCGCGATGAGACCGGGAAAGCCGCCGGTATTCAGGTAGGGTTACCGCCGTCGATGCATCATTTTTGCATCATCCGTGTGGTATTTAATGGCGGTTTATGGCAAAGCCTCTAGGCTAAGTATGGCGTCCCCAAGGGGATTCGAACCCCTGTTACCGCCGTGAAAGGGCAGTGTCCTAGGCCTCTAGACGATAGGGACAGATCTTTGCTTCGTGGTGGAGGTAAGCGGGATCGAACCGCTGACCTCTTGCATGCCATGCAAGCGCTCTCCCAGCTGAGCTATACCCCCACGAAAGGGGCGCATTATACGGGCGGCTTTTACCTCTGTAAAGAATGGGCTGGCAGGCTCTCAGCGGAAATGCGCAAGCTCGGAATCCATGCGGCGAAGCACCTCCTCGCGGCCGATCAACTCCAGCACGGCGTCGATGGATGGAGTCTGGGTCGAGCCCGACAGCATTGCGCGCAGCGGCATGGCCAGTTTCGGCATTTTGATCGCGTGTGCCGTAATGACTTCCTTGATCGTTGCACCGAGCACCGGACGACTCCAGTCGACCGATGCAAGCTTCTCGCGCAGCGCGCGCATGGCCGGGAGGATATCCGCGGTGTAATACTGCGTGCGCAACTCCTCCGCGGGATGCAACTGGCGGAAGAAATATACGGCCGCATCCGCGAGTTCCTCGAGGGTGCTGACCCGCTCCTTGAGCAAGCCGCAAACGGCACGCAGATCCGGGCCCTTGCTTGCATCGCATCCGTCAGCATGAAGAAAGGGCGCGACCAGTCCGGCGAGCCGCGCATCATCGGTTTGCTTGAGGTATTGCGCGTTCAGCCATTTGAGTTTTTCTGGGTCGAACTTGGCGGGCGAGCGACTGACCGCCTCGAGAGAAAACCACTCGACGAACTGGCTGCGCGTGAACATTTCCGCGTCTCCGTGGCCCCACCCGAGACGCGCAAGATAGTTAAGCAATGCTTCCGGCAGATAACCGTCTTCGAGATACTGCATGACGCTCACGGCGCCGTGGCGCTTCGACAGACGCTCGCCATCGGCGCCGAGGATCATCGGGATGTGTCCGAATTGCGGCAGCGGCACGCCGAGCGCCTGAAAGATGTTGATCTGCCGGGGAGTGTTGTTGACGTGATCGTCGCCGCGGATGACGTGCGTCATCTGCATGTCCCAGTCGTCGACCACTACGCCGAAGTTGTAAGTCGGAATGCCGTCGCCGCGCAGAATGACGACATCGTCGAGCTCATGGTTGCTGATGGAAATCGTCCCCTTTACCAGATCGTTCCAGGTCACGTCGCCATCGTCGGGATTGCGGAAGCGCACCACGGGTTTCACGCCTGCCGGCGGCGTTTTGACTCTTGCGTTCTCCGGTCGCCAGCGCCCGTCGTAACGCGGCTTGACGCCTTTCGCGCGTTGCTCTTCACGCATGGCGTCGAGTTCTTCCTTGCCTGCATAGCAATGGTACGCGTGACCGCTTGCCAGCAGTTGCTCCGCGACTTCGCGGTATCGGCTCAGGCGCTGCATCTGGTAGAAAGGGCCCTCGTCGTAATCGAGGCCGAGCCAGTCCATCGCATCCAGGATCGCCTGCGTGGAGGCCTGCGTCGAGCGCTCGACGTCGGTATCCTCGATGCGCAGGATGAACTGGCCTGCGGTCTTGCGCGCATAGGCCCAGGAGAACAGAGCGGTGCGCGCGCCGCCTATGTGCAGATATCCGGTGGGACTCGGAGCGAAACGGGTGCGGACCATGGGAGTCGAGGATGCAGCCGGAAAAGGGCGCCATTGTACGCGATGCCTTAGGCGTGCCTTTGCTCGCAGTTCCGCGCCTACGCCCGGCAAATTGACCCTGCCTGTAGCGTCGTGGTTAAATGCCGCCTCTCTACGACGGGTGGTTAGCTCAGCGGTAGAGCACTGCCTTCACACGGCAGGGGCCACTGGTTCGATCCCAGTACCACCCACCACAGAAATATTGCATCGTCCGTTCGGATGGGAAGCGGGATCAAGGCCGATTTTCCCTACGCGTACGGCTCACTAGCCCGATTACCCTGGACGCTGAAAGCAATGGAATGCGGTGCCTTTCGGCCGGAGCTTGTCCTGTCTCGTCGTATCTCTTCCCTCTCATTCGTTTGGTTTTAGCCATCGTGAGCGCCGCATCATCATAGTCAATACGGCAACTGGCGCGTCAACAGCTCCGCTTGTGCAAGCCAAGCCTCTCGCAGGCGAGGTACCTGACGGCGACGCCCACCGCTGCGGATCAGTTTCGTTTTGCCCGATCGACTCAACGGTCAGCGGCGTGTGAGCGAGGAAGAATCATCTTACCGGCACTCGAAGGTCGCAATGACCAGGCGCTTTGCAAGCTCTTTCGCGCTCACGAAAAACGCGCCCGTATCCCTTGGTCTTGGGTTCCATTGCCCGAGTTC
>CBDDRM010000120.1:0-6801 GCA_965233135.1 uncultured bacterium
CCAGGCATGGGCGGGCGTGCGAGAGAGCGGTGCATCGATGAAAGTGATCCCGCGCTGCGCCAGCTCCTTGTGCAGCCGTTCCGTCACATCCGGTTCCGAGGTCGAGCAGTCGATGATGGTCAGCCCCTTTCTGGCTCCGGCAAGAATGCCGTCGGGTTTGCGCAGCATTTCCTCCACCTGGGGCGCACCGGTCACACACAGCACGATCACGTCGACCTTTGCTGCGAGGTCCTTCGCATTCGCGGCCTCGGTCGCGCCGCGCTTGAGCAGATCTTCCACGGCATCGCGCTTGCGATGCGCGATCACCGTCACCGCGAAGCCCTTCTCCACGGCATTCTTCGCCATGCCCTTGCCCATCAGACCCACTCCGATGAAACCGACCGCGGGCTTGTCGCTCATGTTGTCTCTCTCCGTTATGAGAATGATCCTGTTTTGATTTTATTGTCCACGTGCAAACGCAAGCTGATTGACTGTTCATGCGCGAGACGAACGAACACTGCCGAGGTGGCGGGCTGAACCCTAAGTGTCCTGGTTCGGAGCAACCCGATGCTCTGTTTCAATTGATGGCCGGGAGCTTCTTGTCCTTGAAGTAATCGTGCAGCGCCTTGAGGTTGTCCTTGTGCGTCTCGCGATAGGGTTCGTAAATCCTGATCCATTTTTTTTGCACCGAAGAGCCGACGTAGTCTTCCAGACTGCCTTCGAGATAGTTCGCGCTTTTGGCGCGTTTCACCATTTTCTTGATGTAGTCGACCGTCGCGTCGATCAGGGTCTTGTCATAGCCACCCTGCGCGATGATCTCCGGATCGCCGTGGTTGGGATAGATCCGGTCGAACGGCATCGCGCGCATTCTCCTCAGATTCTTGACATGAAGCGGCAAGTCGCCGTATTCCACCATGAATGTCACGTTGTCTTCCACGGTGTCACCCGCCAGCAATATCCGATCGGCCGGCAATAGAATCACCAGACTGTCCGGGCTGTGGATATTGATGTTATGCAATTCCACTTTGATATCCCCGACGTACAAATCGGCGCGCTTGCTGAAAGCTACGTTCGGCAGGATCAGAGGTTTGATTCCGGGCGGGCCGAATGCCTCACCATTTTCGATTTTCTGTTGGAGCGTCGACAGCAACTCCCGGCCGGTGTCCGGCGCCACGATCGTACTATCGGCATAAACTTCGTTGCCGCCCACATGATCCGGATGCCAATGACTCAGAACGACGGTAAAGCGCCTGATGCCTTTGGCTTCGAGATGATCGCGCACCCACTGTGCCTGGGCCATCGATGTAAACGTGTCGTACACGATCGCTTCGTTGCCCCGATGGATGGCGTAGGTCGCCACGCCCAGTTTCATCGCGCCATCGTCGACCCAGTTCCACTCGGCCGCATAGCGCGGGATGCCGGGATCGCGGCCGGTATAAAACGCTGTCAGATGATCGTTGATCGGGATCACGCGCATCTGCGAATCTTCCGCGTGAGCGCCGGCCGATATCACCATTCCGACTGCCAACGCGCACAGGGTAACTAATCTCATTGCCGCTCCTCTTCTGGTTATTGCGTGCCGCTAGACGACATCGCGTGGGGGTTGTAGTTGATGCGAGACCCGAATTTACAAAGAATCATTACGGCTCGATGGGGCGGAGCCTGGCATCCACCGGAACACGCGCCAGGATCGCGAGCGCGGCCATCGAGATGAGGAGAAAAGATCCGTAAGACCAATGGTCGATGGCCGGCCCGCCAAGCGACAGCGCGTGCGCAACGAACACGCCGCCGAACAGGGCGAGGCAAGCAAGCAGCATGATCCACCAAGCCCAGCGCTCGCCCCGGCGCAGCGGCCCGAGTGCGATGGCCACGCACACCGAGGAGGCGGCGAAGTACTTGAATGCTTCCCACACCACATGAAAATTCTGGTGTGCCGTGGCGTCCGGCTGGCCAAAGTGGATCAGCGCCGCGAAAGGCGCGCCTAATACCCCGAGGGCGTGCACGAGGGTCAACGCAGCGATGGCATAGGTCCTGAGGTGCATGGCATTACCGCTTTTAAGAAGAATGGGCTCAAAGCTTACCTTTTATTTCCATTGGGCCGCATACGGCATCGTTCGGGGGGCCTTGTCCTCGTGACCCGGAATAGAAACCGTGGTTGTTCTGCGGGCGGACCATCAGCCTGCGTCGTCCCATCCCGTGACGCTCCGGCGTGTCCAACGGACGGGGAGATCCTGCGCTTACTGGACAAATCGTCGCGTGCGCAGTCTTTCTCTCGTCGACGCCCATTCTGCGAGGACGACTGCTTGCGGGGAAGGTATGAGCGCCAACTATTTGAGAAGGGGCAGCAAGTCTTCCAGAGCGGCCGGCTTGACGACGTGGTGATCGAATCCGGCGGCGAACGCTCGTTGCCGGTCATGTTGCTGCCCCCATCCGGTCAACGCCACCAATGTCACCGGAGCGCGATGGGACTTGCGGATGGCACGGGCCACTTCGTACCCATCCATTCCCGGCATGCCTATGTCCAGAAGGACGACGGCAGGTTGGTAGCTCTCCATCATTGCAAGTGCTTGCGGCCCATCCCGCGCCACGGACGCCTGCGCGCCGGATGCTTGCAGGAGCATGCACAGTGTATCGGCCGCATCATGGTTATCATCCACCACGAGCACGCGCTTGCCCGCAGCCGATGTCTGGCTTTCGTCCGGCGGCGATGCCACGACAGGAGTGTCGGCGCCGGCCAGGGGCAGGCGTACCTCGAACTCGCTCCCTTTGTCCGGACCCGCGCTTCGCGCAGTAATCGTTCCGCCGTGCATTTCGGTCAACCTGCGGGAGAGCGCGAGCCCTACGCCCAGGCCGCTTCGGCCGGCTTCTTCGGAGTGGCCGCGCGAAAACATCTCGAACAGCCGCGGCAGCAGATCCGGCGCAATCCCGACTCCATTGTCTCGAATGCGAATGACTGCTTCTGGCCCCTCGCGGCGCACCTCGAGCGATATTTGTCCCTTGGGGCCTGTGTACTTCGCCGCGTTGTTGAGCAAGTTGGAAAAAATCTGCACAAGCCGCACGCTGTCCCCGTCAAGAAACAAGGCTTCTTGCGGCATGGATACGCTTAGCTGGTGGCCGGCGGAATCTATCACGGCCTTGCTGGTTTCCAGCGCATGGCGCACTACGCTGTCGACACTGACACGCTCCTTGCGCAGGTCGAATGTTCCGTGCGTGATGCGTGATGTCTCCAGCAGGTCATCCACCAGTCTCACGAGGTGGTCGACCTGGCGCGACATGATTTCGTGCAAAGGACCAAACGCGGCCGGATTCCGCTGTGCCTGGTGCCCAAGCAGTTGAACGCTGGTACGCAGCGGCGCCAGCGGATTGCGCAACTCGTGCGAAAGTGTCGCGATGAATTCGTCCTTGCGGCGATCGGCTTCGGCGAGCCGCGCCGCAAAGCGTTCGCGCTCGATTTCCGTGCGTCGGCGTTCGGTTACATCGCGCGTGACGGCGAGTTGCACAACACAACCGTCGTTCAGGAAGGGTGCGGCGTGGGTTTCCATGTTGCGGCGGCGGCCAGTGAGCCCGATGATGTCGAACTCCAGGGCGCCACGCTCGCCGCGGCAGATTTTTTCGTTGAAGGCCACAAAGCTTGCCCGATGCTCCGGCGCGATGAGCTCGTACACGCTCTTGCCTAGCACCTCCCTTTGGCTTTGCGCACCTACCATGTTCAGCCCGGCCGCATTCATATGCAGCAGGGTTCCGTCCGCTGCGACCAGCTTCACACATTCAGGCGTCGTATCGACGATCGCGCGCAAGCGCTCCTCGCTCGCACGCAAGGTCGATTCGGCGGCTTTGCGCTCGGAAATGTCGACGAGGACATTTATCGCACCACTTACGATGCCTCGCTCGTCGCGAAAGGGCATCGCGTGCGCGAGTGCCGTCACCGTGCTTCCGTCCGGACGTTCGATGTTGATCTCGCGTCCGTCGTATTGCTTGCCATTCTGCAGGGCGAGAGCCATCCAGCATTGGCTGTGTTGGATCGGCTCGCCATGCGCAAGATAGAGCTTGTGGGAGCCGCAGTATCGGTCCTGGTGATCGTTGAGCTTCGGCGTGCGGCCCCATAGCTCCACCGCGCGCTTGTTGAAATAGGAAATGCGTCCGTCGGCGTCACAAGTATAGGCTGCAGCGGGCAGGCCTTCGAGCAGCATGCGCATGCGCTCCGCCGTGGCGCGAGCAGCGCTCTCAGCCTGGCGAGAAAGCATCAGGGAATGGTCGCGCTCGTTCATGGCGAGTCGTTCTGCCCGCACCAATGCCTCGCGTTCGACCGCCAGCGCAACCGTGCGCGCCAGAAGCCCCAACCCCTCGTACGTGGCCTGGTTATGCGCCGCGCCCGCCAAGGGCTCATAAAGCGCCAGCACGGCGCACACCTCGTGACGTCCGTCGAAAACCGGCTCGGTGTGCGCAAGCCGCATGCCGCCGCCGTGGATGAGAGCGCGTGGGCACGACAGTTCCGCTGCCGCAATCGACGCAATCGGCAGAAGCTCCAGTTCCGGCAGCGCCGTTTTCACCATGCTCGGTGCCGCTGCAAGCCGCAAATGCGCACCCTCGCGCACGTAGACCAGCGCGAAAGCCTGCGCCAGCGCATATTTTTCCGCCGCCTTGGCCGTCTCGAGCAACACGTCGTCCAGACGTTCGGCGGACACGATCCGCTCGAGCAGCGTGCGTTGCGCCTCCAGCAGCATCTCGGATCGCCGCCGCGGCGTGACGTCCTGAAATGCGTTGATGGCACCGATCAGCCTGCCCTGATCGTCGCGGATGGGGGCGATATTGACGTTCGCGATAAAGCGCGCCCCGTCAGGCCGCTGCATGAGCACGTACTGATCCGTGTAGGCCTTGCCCTCGCGCACGGCGAAAGCCATCGGGCATTGCTCGACCGGAAGTGGCGTTCCATCAGGAAGAAAAAGCGCCATGGAGCCGCACAGCTTGGTCCCGGGCTTGGGGGCGCTCCCCCACAGTTCTCTAGCCACGGCATTGAATCGGACGATTTCGCCTGAGGGGGAATCGCAGACGTATACCGCCAGGGGCAGAGTTTCAAGAAACGCCTGTTCCGGTATTCTCGATGTCGCGATGTTCTGTGGGATCGACATGCTCACTGCCACGACTATTCCTAGACTGCGGAAGTATGGTCCTGGCGAAACCGAGCTTCAAGTAGAAATCCGGGTCCTTGCGAGGATTATTTCAAATTCACCGCAAGGCCCTTTTCCTGCAGCTGTCACGGTCGTCCGGTGCGGCTGTTTGACGCGACAATCGGGCCCGACCTGGTTATGTGCTTGTAATCTCGCAAATTAGGAATCCGAGACGGCTTTCCGACTCCACTGCGGCGTCGATGGTGCGATGCCAGACAGACCGGGCAGGAATAGCGCGTCGCACGCCCCGTGTCTCGCGAAGGGCGGCGCTGCTGGCCCGGCCGCGGGAAATTTGCATCGAAAGCAGCTGTTTCGGTACGGGGTCCTCGCTGGCTTGGTCAGTTCTTACTCACCGACCAGCTGCGGACCACCTCGTCATTCTCTTGCATCCAGCGTCGTGCCGCATCGCGGGGCGAGAGGCGATCGACGTTGACCATGCGATCCATACTCGTCACGGCCTCGACGGAAAGCCGGATGTTCGACAAATGCGCGATCGTCCTGTCCGGCAGCTTTTCTTGCAGGGAGCGGTGGCCCAGCAGGTAAGCCGTATCCGGCTCACCATAGGCACCCTTCGGATCTTCCAGGCGGCGAACTTCGTAGGCGGCGTTCACCCATTGCGGTTGCCAGAGCGGAAAGATCACCCACTTCCTGTCCTTGATGGCGTCACGGAAAGTCCCGAGCCATTCGCCGGGCGGTGCAGCAACGATTTCGTAACCTGCCTCGGCGAGATTGTAGGCTTTCGACACCCGCTGCGCGCTGATGGTCAGACCGGTCTCCGCCGGGAGACTCACGATGCGAGGGGCGACGCGCTGCCGAACCTCCGGCTTGAGCAAATCGGCTACCGAGGTTAGCGCGCTTTGCGGAACATACGTCGGTACGACCCAGAAGAAGCGGGCATCCTGGTAGAGGGGGGCGAGCCGGAAGGTCACATCCTCGACGGATGCATACAGACCGGCGTGACCATGAGGCAGCCACGCGGCAGCGAGCAGGTCGACCTCTCCCGCGCCCAGGCTCGGGAAGATCTTTGCGTGGGAGCCTTCGACGACCTCCACGCGATAACCTTCGCGCTCGAGCACCTCCTGCACGACACCGCCTACCACGGCATAAAACGAAAGACCGACCTGGCCAAGGACGATCTTCGGCTTCTGCGCCTCGCCTTGCGTCTGCGCGACGGCCGATACCGGGCCGGCCAGCAACGCTGCGAGGAAAAGAATGGGGAACATTTTCATGGGACAGTCCTTTCGATGCTCCGCACGGCCATCGACGGATTGCGGGTGGCACAGCTTGCTTCCCTTCCCTGCAACGCAACTCCGCCCGGAATGAATTCAAACCGATCTTACTGGCGTCAACCCGTTCCGTTAGTCACCGGCGTTCGCGGGATGTTCAAAGGTCTGAGCGCGACGAAGAAGAACCCCTGACTTTCAACCGCGGCGCGCCGCCTCGATTTTCGCAATATCGATCTTTTTCATGTCCATCATCGCATCGAACGCGCGCTTGGCGGCGGCGGGGTCGGCATCGGTTATCGCTTCGATCAAGGCGATCGGCGTAATCTGCCAGGACAAACCCCATTTGTCCTTGCACCATCCGCAGGCACTTTCCTCGCCGCCGTTTCCGACGATGGCGCTCCAGTAACGATCGGTTTCGGCCTGGTCCG
>CBDDRM010000121.1:0-3359 GCA_965233135.1 uncultured bacterium
AGCAAGTCATCCACCAGGCGCACCAGATGGTTGACCTGGCGCTCCATCATCTCGCGCGAGTGCTGTGCCGTCGCCGCATCCACCCGCGGGATCTTCAGCAACTGCAGCGAATTGCGAATGGGGGCGAGCGGATTGCGCAACTCGTGCGCCAGCGTTGCCAGAAACTCGTCCTTGCGCCGGTCGGCATCGCGCAACTCTTCTTCCATGCGCTTCATGTCGCTGATGTCGGTGTTGGTGCCGAACCAGTAAATGATCTTCCCGGCCGCATCGCGCAGCGGATTGACGCGCGTGAGAAAGCTGCGGAACTTCGCGTCCGCGCCTTTGATCGGAAAGGTCATGTCGAAAGGCTCGCCGAACGCCAGGGATTTTTTCCAGCGCGCGACCACTTCGGGCAGCACTTCGGGATCATGCACGGACTGCCAGCCCCAGCCTTCCATCTGTTCCGGGGTGGTACCGGTGTACTCGTACCAGCGCCGGTTGTACCAGAAGATGTAGCCTTCTGCGTCGGCCATCCACGCCATCTGCGGGATGGTGTCCGCCAGCAGACGCAGCTTTTCCTCGCTTTCACGCCTGGCGGAATCGGCGCGCATTTCCGAGGTGCGGTCCTGATGGATCAGCACCACCTCGCGGATGCGACTTTCGCTATCCCGCAGCGGATAGGCCACGGCCGATACCCAGCGCAGGGCGTCGGCATGGCGGGTGCGGTCGGGAATGGTCTCGTTGGGGTCATAGCGGATCGCGGGCAGGATCACGGGTTCTCCGGCGAACGCGCGCCGCAGGACCGGCAGAATGCCTTTGGCTTCGAGCTGCGGGTCTTCGAGCACGTTGTAGTCGGCGATCTGCTCCAGGGTTACGCCCCACAGATCGCTCCACGCATGGTTGACGCCGAGCGTTCGACCGTCGGGCGCGAAGCGCTGCACGCTGAACGGCGCCTGCTCCATCAGCGCCCGGAAGCGCGCTTCGCTGTCGCGCAGTGCCTGCTCGGCGCGCTTGCGATCGGTAATGTCGCGCGTGAAACAGCGCGAATGCACGAATTTCCCGTCCTCGACGAGCGCGCTGGTATGAATCAGCACGTCGCGGATCGAGCCGTCCTTGGCGCGCATGCGCGCCGGGTAATCCTGCAGCGGCTCCCCCTTGCCCAGGCGCCCGAGTATGTCGCGGATCACCGGTTGGTCGGCGTGAAACTCCGCGATGTTGTGACCGATGTATTCCTGCTCGGTATAGCCCAGCATGGCGAGTTCTGCGCGGTTCGCGCGCAGAATAGTGCCGTCCGGTCCGACCCAGTGCAGGCCGATGGTGGCGTTTTCGAAAAAATCGGCCAGCTCGCTTTCGCTGCGGCGCAACTTGTCGAGCGCCTGGCGGCGTTCGATGAACTGACCCAGCTGGGCACTCATCGTTCCCAGGGTTTCGAGCAGGCCGCTTTCCGGTTCGCGCATTCTTCTGGAGTAAAACTCGATGACGCCCAGCGTCCGGTCGCCGGACAGCACCGGACAGGCAAAGGCGCTGTGCAATCCTGCGCGCGCCGCAAGGTCGGCGCGCACGAACAGCGCGTCGGTGCGCACTTCCAGCACCCAGGTCGGTACGCCGCTGGACCAGGCCCGCCCCGGCAGGCCTTCGCCTCGCGCCAGTGAAATTTCATAACTGCCGCGCGTGAACTCGGCAACGGCCTCATCGGGGCCATGCCAGCTGGCCGCGCAGGTGAGCGCCTGGCGCTGTGCGTTGACCTTCCAGAGCAGGCCCGCATCCCAACCGAGGTTCTCGCAGATCGCGCGCAGCGCACCGCTGGACGCGTCTTCGACGCTCGCCGCGTGCGTGAGTAACTGCGTCACGGCAAAGCGCACGCCGCGCAACTGCTCGTTGCGCACCCGCTCGCTGATATCGCGCAGGAACGCCGTGAACAGGGGAGGGCCATCGCCGGTCACGCGCGTAATCGTCAGTTCCACCGGAAATTCCGAGCCATCCGCATGCATGGCAGACAGCTCGATTCGCTTGCCGATGACCGGGCCTTCCCCGGTGGCCAGGTAATGCGCCAGGCCCTGGCGGTGACGCTCGCGTATGCCGGGCGGAATGATCAGGCTGGCAAGCTCGCTGCCTACGGCCTCTTCGTGCTTGTAACCAAAGGTGCGTTCCGCTGCAGGATTGAACTCGACCACCTTGCCGTCGGCGTCCATGCTGATGATGCAATCCAGCGCGGTCTGCAGAATGGAGGTAGTCGCCTCGGTCTGCAGCTTCCAGTCGGTGCGGTCGCGCATGATCTTGGCAAATCCGCGTGTCGTGCCGTCGTGTTCGCGCAGCGGCGTCATCATGCCGCCCGCCCAGAAGCGGCTGCCGTCCTTGCGGATGTGCCAGCGATCGTCGTTGGCGCTGCCATCCGCGAGTGCCTTGCGCATTTCGCGCTCCGGCACGCCGGCCGCACAGTCTTCGGGAGTAAATAAGACATCGGCCGAGCGGCCGAGAATCTCTTCCTCGCTCCATCCCAGGAGGCGCTCGGCACCCGGATTCCATGTCGTCACCATGCCCTTGAGGTCTGTGGCGAAGATGGCGTACTCACGGACGTTGAGCGCAAGCAGCCGGAACAGTTCGGCCTCGGCGTCGGATGACTTTTCGACTTGATTCGGCATCAACGTTGTTTTAGACGCGTCGGGCTAATATCCCCAGGCGTCTGCGCCCCCCTGGCTTGTTATTATGCGAACGCCTACCGCGCCGGGTCACCGCAAGTGCGCCGAATCTGCGCGGTAGTTCGAACAGTCCTGACTATCCTTGGTGCAGCCTGGCCTCACGAAGTTCCACCACCCATCCCCCTCTAAAGCACGCCCCGGCGCGCCGAAAGGGGATTGCTGTCGTGCAAAAAAATTATTTCTGCGTATAGCGCTTTCCGAGATGTGCGCGAATGGCTTCCGTGTCCTCGCCGACTTCCTCGACGGCCTTGCGCAAGTCGGTTTCATCGACGCCCAGAAGTTTTGTCCAGTAAGTCAGTTCCCATTCTTCGTGGACGTTGACCCGCGTGCGGTCACCGGGCTGCTTGAGCGCTCGATCTGGATTTGGTTCGGTCATGGCAATGTCGCAAAAAGGGAAAGGGGACAGTGCTTTATACGCCAGTCGCCCCACGCGCAGCAGGAGGCGAGGCCTCAAACGGGTGTAAGAATATTCCTACACAACCTCGTCGGGAATCAACGTGCACCATGGTCCCGCGCGGCTCCACGGGCGGCGTGATTGTAGAGACGCCGCTCGAGGTGACGAGATCGATGACCAGGCTCAGCGCGGAAATCATCAGGCTCGCAAAGAACGCCGTCCAGAAACCTGAAACTTTGAAACCGCGCACGATCGCCGCGACCAGCAGAATCATCAGCGCATTGATC